>CAZAQZ010000236.1:0-5234 GCA_964487175.1 uncultured Verrucomicrobiota bacterium
TCCAGCACAGTCGGCTTCTTCAGTCCGAAGACAAAGGGCTACAGCGAATGGGCCAACTACCGCGTCAGTGACGAGCTCTACTCCCTGGTGACCACCAACATGGACGGCCAGCTCGTGCCGACCAACAATTACCCATGGATCTATGCCTCTGTTCCGGACTACGATCCGAATAACTGGGAAAATCAGGGCACGACCTATGGCTCGCTCTACACATGGTTCGCGTACTTCCGCGGCACTCCGGCCTTCGCGTCTCAGAGCGCCAATGTGTACTTCGCGCCCCGGCTGGTGTTCGAGGCGACCAACTTCCCGGCGGTTGTCGGAGCGGGCACCACTGTCTCCGTCCCGATTGAGTGGCAGAACCTGCCGCAGACGCCAGTGTACATGAATCTAAGCCTCAATCAGGTGTGGCCTGGCGCCGTGGTGACCAGCCAGGTGTATACTGTGAACAGCGTTTGGGGCACGAATAACTTCGCGCTGAGCATTCCGGCCGGGACAGTGCCGGGGACGAACTATTACTGGTCGGCCTACATGTACCCGACCACGGCCACGAACCCGGTGCTCCAATGCATCGGCGTGGATGCTACGTACTACTTCGACCCGAACGGCATCGCGGTGTCACCGAAAGTGCCAATCATCGTGACGAACACTCAGTACGTCGTCTACGACGATCTGGGGATCCCTCCCGGCACAGCGGTGTATGACTGGGCAGCCTATACGGGACCGGTCACGTTCAATGGCAACTCCACCGGTAACAACCCGCCGGAAGGCATCTATTGCTTCCTGTCGCAAGCTTCTCCGGCGTCGAATTGGGCCGGCTGGGGCGTATTCGCATCCCCGAGCACAACGAATATGAGCCAGTATGCAAGCGGGTATCTGAAATTCTGGGTCAACAGTAGCACGAACCTCAACATCCAAGTGGAAGGTCCGTCGGGTACGAAGGGTACGTATGTAACCCCATCGACCACCAACGCCTGGCAGCAATTCTCGGTGCCCATCAGCACGTTTGTGAGCAATAATCCGAGCCTCAATCTCACCCAGACGTACGGGTTGTTTGAGGTCACTGCACCGGAAGGCACGACGTTCTACATCGACTACGTCCGTTGGTCGCCCTCTCCGTAGGGGTGACAATCCTGATGCAGAGGTCAGGGCAGCGCGACGCGTGTTTCCCAAGAACACGCGTCGCGCCTTTTTTACTTTGGTCAAGCTGGAGTTGGGTCTCGGCGGCATTGACCAGAAGTTGGAGAGGGAGAACAGGATTAGGCCACAGTTCTGGAAACTCGGGCGCTGGTCCGGTGGACCGGTGCCGCCCCTGCCGGGATTTCCGGAAGGGTGGAGAGCGAATTGTGGTGGGTGGCGCGGATTAAAGACGGCGCGACGGTCCATCACGCCCGACCAACAACAAGGCTGTGACGAGTGGCCGCCCATCGCCCCAGTTCTTCCGCCACTTGAGTAATGACTGGTTGCCACTGGCCGGATTGGGATTGGCGAAACAAGCGCATCGTTGGGTACCAGGGAGAATCGGTGCATTGGAGCAGCCAGCGCCAATCCGCCGGGTGAGGGAGGAAGGTCCAGACCGGTTTCCCGAGCGCCCCGGCGAGGTGGGCAACGGCGGTATCCACGGAGAGAACGAGGTCCATCTGCGCAAGGCAGCCGGCGGTGTCATAAAAGTCATTGAGGCGCCGGGTCAGCGGCACGAGTTGGGGCGCGGCGCGGAGGTGTGGTTGGTCTTCCGGCCGCTCGGGGACTTGCAGGCTGAAGAAGGTGACTCCCGTCGTCGCGAGAATAGGCCTGAGTTCCGGGAATGGAATGGAGCGCCGTGCATCATTATGATGGGTGGGACTGCCCGCCCACGTGAGCCCGACCTTGAGGTGCCCGGAGGGAATCGGGGGCAGGGGCTCGGTGACTGGCTCGACCAGCCAGGGATTCCGAGGAATGGTTTCCAGGGTTGTCCCCAGCACCAGGGGCAGGCTCATCACCGGGATGTAATAATCGAACGGCGGCGGTGTTCCTCCAACCGTAATGATCGTGTCCACGCATCGAGCGTGCTCGAACAGACGCTTCAGCGGGGCCTGGCATTCGAGGATGACATGCCCGGCCCGCGCGCGCGCCTGGGATGTAAACCGGGCGAATTGGATAACGTCACCGAAGCCTTGCTCGGCACAGATCAGCAGGGTCTTTCCCGGGATCGGTTCGCCGCGCCAAAGCGGCTGCGGGAACGGGCGGGGAGGAGTTTTGCGCCAGCGCCATTCGTATTCGCGGAATCCTTCCTCAAGGCGGCCAAGCGACAGCAGGGCCAGGGCGTAATTGCCGCGGGCGAGACCGTATTCGGGCTGGAGTTCGATGGCCCGTTCATAGGCGGCCAGCGCTTCGTCGGTCCGGAGCAAGGCATTGAGCGCCTGGCCTAGGTTGTTCCAGAGCTCATGATCTTGCGGGTTCAGCGCGACGGCCTGGCGATAAACGGAAACGGCCCGCTCGAAGTCGCGCAGCTTATAACAGGCGTTGCCCAAGCCGTAATGGGCATTGAGGTAGGTGGGATCCCGCCGCAGGGCAGTGGCAAACGCTACCGCCGCGCTCGCGGCATCGCCGTTTGCTGCATGAACACAACCCAATGCATAATGTGCGTTGGGCGATTGTGGATCGAGATCGGCCGCTCGCCGGAGCCACTTTTCAGCTTCCGCTTCCCGGGCGGTCTGGCGCAGGACGAGGCCCAAAAGATAGGGCACTTCGCCATCTCCGGGTGTGAGCTTCAGCAACTCGCGGCAGATGGCTTCGGCCTCCGCATACCGTCCCTCGCGGTGTGCCTCGCGAGCGGACTCCAACATCTGACGTGAGCTGAACCTGGTAGCCATGTCCAACTGATAGATGGCATAAATGCTGGCAGACAAGCAACAAAGTTGCCACGTCCATCAGCAAATGAACAATTCGAAGACAGCAAACGCATTGCGACCTAATTGTTGGGACCTTTAGTGCCGCAGGTCCGTTTACATGACTCAGAGATCACTTGATCGAGAGTCTTTCGGTGCGCGATGGCCCGGTCAATCAATTCCGTATAGACGTCGTCGCCGACAAGGATTCGTTGGATTGGGCCCGGCTTTTCTTCCGTCCAGGAGATGTAGCTCGGGGCTCGCTTCTGCAGCAGACGGAAGACCTCAGTGGAAATATCAATCACGTGTTGGTGCATATGCATTCCTTGCTGACGTTTTTTCGCTCTGGCAACTGTTACTTTGCACAGCACATGCCAACCGCGTGTGGTCGTGTGATTCAGGAGCTCAATACGCTAAATCAGAGCAAGTTGTGAAAGATAGTGGCGAGCCAATCGCGACAAGTGGGCCTGACGTTTTGACATTGGAGATGGCTGCGGATGGACAATCTGTCTGCCCGGTCACAGGTAGTCAAATCAGAGAGCCACCAAGACCCGGTGGGACGTTTCAGCTTTGATTTCTGGCCTTCTGGGCCCTTTCCAGCCATTGCGCGCTAAAGGTGACGTTGATTTGTGACGATAACCATGGTGGATAAGACAGACGAAACGGAAGGACCACAACGGTCATGCAAGCACTGGACGACTATATTAGCGCGGCGCATCATCTGGTGCCTGCACCCCAGGTACTTCCGCAGATCCTTCCGTTGCTGAACCACCCCGATGTGGACGCATCCAAAGTCGTCGATCTCATAGCCTACAACCAGTCGCTGACCGGCAACGTGTTGCGTGTCTGCAATAGCGCCTACTTCAGCCGCGGGACACCGATCGACAACCTGCAGCACGCAGTGACCCGCATCGGCTTCCGCCAAATCTACGATATTGTTGTGTCCGTGATTTCCTCTGTCACGCTGGCGCGGCCGCAAAAAGGGTACGGCGTCGAGGCCAATGAATTGTGGGAACACTCTGTCGCCACAGCTGTGGCGGCGCAGCTCGTCGCCCGGGACTGTCAGGCCGACCAGCAAGTCGTGTTTACCGCCGCGATCCTGCACGACATCGGCAAGATCGTTCTCTCCCTCGCCCTCGAAGACGTCAAAGACAAGGTTTCCTTCGAGACCGAGAAGAACAACCTTTCGCCGATCGAGATTGAAATGAAACTGCTCGGCGTCAATCACGCCGAGGTCGGCGGCCGTCTTCTCGAACGCTGGAAGCTGCCCGAGAATCTCATTGCGGCTGTCCGCCATCACCACAAGCCCTCCGCCGCCACAGGTAACGAACGGATGGCGGCTTGCGTGTATCTGGGGGATTTCATCGCGTATTTCATGGGCCACGGCTACGGCAAACACGCCCTTGATCTCAAGGCCCGCGATGAGACGCTGAGAATCCTCAACCTGTCCTCCGAACAGATACCACAGTACATGAACGAGAGCTTCGAAAAGCTCAAGCGGGTCAAAAACATCTACAACGTCAAGTAGCCTCCGCGCCAGCCAACCTGCCTCCCTCTTTGGGAAATCTTCCACCGGGAAAAATCGGTCCTGCAACCGGAAAACCTTGCCGGGTATTTTTCAGGGATTTGTGACCCGGGTTTATTTCGGACGAAAAACGGAACATTTTGACGGGTTTTTCACTCATTCACCACGCTGGCACACGGGATGCAAAGCAGGCCGCTCATGGCAACAAAATCATTGGAGGCGAAGCCAGTTTCCAAGTCGACCGCTTCGCGCGACCTCAGTACCGTGCATTTGCCGCTGGGCCTGCTCGGCTTCGAGGACCTGAAGAAATTCAGCCTCGTCGGGCGTCCCCAGGAAGCGCCGTTCCTGTGGCTGGAAGTCCAGGACGATTCGGGCATTGCCTTTTTGGTCGTGCCCCCGGACCGCGTAGTATCCGATTACCGTCCTGACGTGCCTCCCACGGACACGAGTTTTTTGGGATTGCGCAAACCGAAGGAGGCGATCGTCTTCAACATCGTCACTCTCAGCGCCGACGGACAGGCCACGGTCAATCTCAAAGGGCCGATCGTGATCAACGCGCGCACGCGCGTCGGTAAGCAGGTTGTCCCCAACAACGCCGCCCAGTACAGCTCGCAACACCCGTTGTCCATCGCGAAATAGGCTTGGGAACGCTCATGCTGATTCTCACCCGAAAAGTTGGCGAGAGCATCGTGATCGACAGTCGCATTGTCGTCACCTTATTGCGCCAGGACGGCGACTCTCTCAAAATGGGTATCGATGCTCCCATCGAAGTGCCGGTGCATCGCCAGGAAGTGTACCTCGAGATTCTCCAAACCAATCGGCAGGCGCTGATGTCCGGCCAGCGG
>CAZAQZ010000237.1:0-5202 GCA_964487175.1 uncultured Verrucomicrobiota bacterium
GGGCCTCGGCCCGATCATGTCGATTTATCAGGCGCGGTTTAACCGCTACCTGCGCGCGCGCGGATTTCTCACCGGCGAGGAATCGAAAGTGTGGTGCTTTGTCGGCGACGGCGAGATCGACGAACCGGAAACACTCGGCGCCTTAACGCTCGCGTCGCGCGAGGAACTCGACAATCTCATTTGGGTCGTCAATTGCAACCTGCAGCGACTCGACGGACCGGTGCGCGGCAACGGCAAGATCATCCAGGAATTGGAGGCCGCCTTTCGCGGTGCCGGCTGGAACGTGATCAAGGTGATTTGGGGTTCCGATTGGGACCCACTTCTGGCCGCTGACGAGCAAGGCGTGCTGGTCAAGCGCATGCAGGAAGCGGTGGACGGCGATTACCAGAAGTATTCCGTCGAACCCGGCAGCTACACCCGCAAACATTTCTTCGGCAAGTACCCCGAGCTCCTCGAGATGTCCAACCAGTTCAGCGACGACCAGATTCACAAGCTCAAGCGCGGCGGCCACGATCCGCAAAAGGTGTACGCGGCCTTCAAGGTGGCTGTCGAACACAAGACGCAGCCGACTGTCGTCATTGCCAAGACGATCAAGGGTTACGGTCTCGGCGAAGCGGGCGAAGGCCGCAATATCACGCATCAACAGAAGAAACTAAACGAGAAGGAGCTGCGTGAGTTTCGTGCGCGGTTCGGCGTGCCGATCAGCGACGAGGAAATCGCCGAAACGCCGTTCTATCGTCCGCCATCGGACAGTCCCGAGACGAAATATCTGGTCGAGCGCCGTAAGAAACTCGGCGGTCCGTTGCCCAAGCGCGACGTGAAGGCGAAACCGCTCGACATGCCGAAGCTCGATTATTTTGCCGACTCGCTCCGGGGCTCGGGTAAACTGGAAATGTCCACCACGATGGGCTTTGTGCGATTGCTCGCGCAGTTGTTGCGGCACACCGAATTGGGCCGGCGCGTTGTGCCCATCATTCCTGACGAGGCGCGCACGTTCGGCATGGACGCGCTGTTCCGTGACGTGGGGATTTATTCGCAGAAGGGCCAGCTCTATGAGCCGGTGGACCGCAGTTCGCTGTTGTATTACCACGAAACGAAAGACGGACAGATTCTTGAGGAAGGAATCACCGAGGCGGGTTCGATGTGTTCGTGGCTGGCGGCAGCAACGGCTTACGCGACGCACAGATTCGCGATGATTCCGTTTTACATTTATTATTCCATGTTCGGCTTCCAGCGCATCGGCGATTTGTGGTGGCTGGCGGGCGACATCCGCGCGAAAGGGTTTCTGCTCGGCGCGACGGCGGGCCGGACGACGTTGAACGGTGAAGGGTTGCAGCACGAGGACGGTCACAGTTTGTTGCTGACCAGCGTGGTGCCGACTTTGCTGACGTACGAGCCGGCGTTCGCCTACGAAGTGGCGGTCATTATCCAGGACGGCATGCGGCGAATGTATCAGGAAGGCGAAGAGATTTTCTATTACATTGCCTTGCACAATGAGAATTACTCAATGCCGCCCATGGCCGAAGGCGCGGAGCAGGGGGTTCTCAAGGGACTTTACAAATTCAAGCCCGGCCTGGACGGCAAGAAGCATAAGGCGCAGATTCTCGGCAGCGGCACGATCCTGCGCGAAGCGTTGCGCGCCCAGGAGATTTTGGCGGAGCGGTACGACGTGTCGGCGGACGTGTGGAGCGCCACCAGTTACAAGAGCCTCCGCACTGATGCCGTAAATGCCAAACGCTGGAACATGCTGCATCCCACCGAACCGCCAAAGAAGTCGTATCTCGAGACGGTGCTCGAAGGCCAGTCGGGCCCGTTCATCGCCGTGTCGGACAACATGAAGATTGTGCCCGACCAGATTGCCCCGTGGGTGCCCGGTGGCCTGACGACGCTCGGCACGGATGGTTTCGGCCGCAGTGACACGCGCCAGGCATTACGGCGGTTCTTCGAAGTGGACGCCGAATGCACCGTCATCGCCACGTTGTATGCGCTGGCGGAAAAGGGACAAATCAACAGGGAAACAGTCGCCCAGGCGATCAAGGATTTGGGTGTGGATCCGGAAAAGGCATTTCCGGTCTGCGTGTAAAGAAAATGGGAGTGGGGGATGTGAGGGATTATGAACTTACCAGGGTTTTTTGAGTTGACGCCGGAGCAGCGGGCGAGGTGGGAGAAGGTCAGGACTGGCGGGAGACGACGCTTCGTTTTGATCTGGGGTGTCCTGGTGTTTGGCGGCGGCCTCTACATCGTTTCCGAACTTCTCTGGTACCTCTTGAATCCGCAGGGCAACCAGTACATACCGGAGCAACGTCGGCTGGGGATTGAAGTCCTGGTGTTTATCGTGCATCTGATCATCGGCGCCCTGTTCGCGCTGCTCGTCTGGTGGCACACCGAGAGGGAATATATGAAATATCCCGACCGCAGTCGGCCCACTCGGTCTCGCGCGTGATTTGGATCGGCTCGGCAAGGAAGTCGTCACTTGCGGATTTGGGCGTTGATTCAGAGAAGGCGTTTCCAGTGTGGATGTGAGAATATGACACCATCGGATTCTGATTATGTCCTGATTGAGCAGATTACCTCTCGGATCAAGAATCTATTTCTCGAAGAGTCATCTGACCCTTTCAAGGGGTTGGACCCTAATGATCTGGAGGGGTGCGTCTATGTCAAAGCTGCTAAGCTGTTTGAGGGAGATGACTTGGGCGATCTGCAGTGTGCGATTTACGTTTCCACCAAGTTTCACTTCTATTTGGCATCTGTTAATTCAACAGAGTATCCGGTATCCGGAGAGGACGGAACCTTTGGAGCTGGGTATTATATTGGCACGATCCAATCCGGCTTCGATAGCATATTTCGTGTACTCTCGATCTATAATATTTTGAAAGGTTCGTCACCGAGGAAAATATCGGTACAGGACATCGAGACTTTCGCGTCATTCAAGAAGCTATACATGGAGAAATTTGCAAAGCTCCAAGAGGCTGATTTGCCCCTGCATGAGCGCTTAGGCTATCTCATTGATTTAGGCAAAATGCAGATTTGTTTTGTCGGTTTATCGCTGTAGTAGCCGCGGCCGCGCTTGGTAAGCGCGCGGCTGCGGTGCTCCCCCATCATTGCATTTCTGGGCACTTGTGTTATTCGTTGGCACAGGATAAAAATGCGGCTTTGAATTTTGGGTCGGGGCTGCAGGCACCGTGAAAGGCATGAGAACGCATGGACATTAGGCTTCCGAGTCTGGGCGAAGGCGCGGACTCCGGTACTGTCGTCAACATTTTGGTCAAGGAAGGCGATCGGATCAAGAACAACCAGCCCATCCTGGAACTGGAAACCGAGAAGGCCGTTGGCAGTATTCCGTCCACGACCGCGGGCACGGTATCCAAGATCCGCGTCAAAGTGGGCGACAAGATTTCGGCAGGTCAGGTCATCATGTCCGTTGAGGCGGAAGGCGGCGCACCTGCACCTGCCGCGCCGGCCAAGGCTGCGCCCGCCTCCACGCAACGCGCTCCGACGGGCAAGCCTGCTGCGCCAGCCGCCACTACCGGCTACAAGGAGATTCCTGGGTTTCCGCCGCCGGCATCGCCGTCGGTGCGCAAAATGGCGCGCGATTTGGGTATCGACCTGACGCGCATCCAGGGGACCGAGAATGGCGGACGCATCACGTTGCAGGATGTGCGCAATTACATCGACCAACTCCAGCAAACGGCGTTTCAACAGGAAGGCGCGCCCGCGGAAGCGAAGAAGCCGGCCGCTGAGAAGATCGATTTCTCGCAATGGGGTTCGATTTACAAGAAGCCGGTGACGACGTTGCGCAAGACGATCGCACGACGGATGGCCGAATCGTGGAACGCCGTGCCGCGCGTGACGCAGTTCGACGAGGCGGACATCACCGCGTTGAACGAGTTGCGCAAGAAATATGCGAAGGCGTACGAAGCCAAGGGCGCGCGGCTCACGCTCACATCGTTTGCGTTGAAGGCGGTGGTGGCGGCGCTGAAGAAGCATCCGATTTTCAATGCGAGCCTCGACGAAGCCGTCGAGGAAATCGTGTTCAAGGAGTATTATCATATCGGCATCGCGGTGGACACCGAGCACGGGTTGATCGTGCCGGTGCTGCGCGACGTCGACAAGAAGAGCGTGCTGCAGCTTTCAAAAGAGTTGGAGGAACTCGCGGCCAAGACGCGCGATCGCAAGGTCAGCGCCGACGAGATGAAAGGCGGTTCATTCACGATTTCGAACCAGGGCGGCATCGGCGGCGGACCATTCACGCCGATTGTCAATAAACCCGAAGTGGGAATTCTCGGCATGGGCCGCGGCGCGATGAAAGCGGTGGTGCGCGACGGCAAGATCGAGCCCCGCTTGATGCTGCCATTGGCGCTTTCGTATGATCATCGCGTAGCCGACGGCGCAAACGCGGCGCGGTTCATTGTGGATTTGGTGAAGGAATTTGAGAATTTCAACGAAGCGGACGTTAAGATTTAGGCGACACGAACATGGATGCGATTAAAACGGAAATCGTCGTTCTCGGTGCCGGACCCGGCGGATACGCGGCGGCGTTTTATGCGGCGGACCTCGGCAAGAAGGTCACGCTTGTGGAACAGGACGACCGGCTCGGAGGCGTGTGCCTGAATCGCGGATGCATTCCGTCGAAGGCGCTGCTGCACGCGGCGGAATTGATCAGCGAAGCGCGCGAGTCCGCACATCGCGGCATCACGTTTGGCGATCCGAAGGTCGACCTCGAAAAACTGCGCGCGTGGAAGAGTTCGATTCTCGACAAACTTTCCGGCGGCGTGGCGTCTCTCGCGAAAACGCGCGGCGTCGAAGTATTGCGCGGGCGCGGTTATTTCGAGGATTCCAAGACGTTGCGCGTGGAGACGGAAGAGGGGCAGAAATTTCTCACGTACGACAAGATCATCATCGCGGTCGGCTCGAAATCGGCGATGCCCAAGGCGTTCGACCTCGGCAATCCGCTGATCATGACCTCGCGCGAGGCGCTGGAGGTTCCCGACATCCCCGAGAATTTCCTCATCGTGGGTGGCGGTTACATCGGCATGGAACTCGGCACGGTGTACGCGGCGCTGGGCAGCAAGGTGACAGTGGTTGAGGCATTGCCAACAATCCTGGCAGGCGCGGATCCCGACCTCGTGCGGCCCGTGATGAAATACGCGGAGCGCGCTTTCAAGGAAGTGCGATTAAATACGAAGGTCGCGAAGATGGCCA
>CAZAQZ010000238.1:0-5180 GCA_964487175.1 uncultured Verrucomicrobiota bacterium
ATTCCATTGTCCGCAGCGGCAACGAGACCGCCAAAAATGTCCCGCCTTCGACGTTGGGAATCCAGCGAGGCGATGGGATTCCGGGATGGAGAGAACGATGCTGCTCGCCGGGGTGGATAAGCGCAACTCGCGACTGCAGATGTCTGATTGTTCCCGCCGCCACACAAGGATTGTACACTCAATCCGGGCGGTGGCGCAAGTTTCCTCTATCGATCATGAGGAATCTATATTGCCGGGGAGGAACCTTAGCCGGGAGCAGAGGATTGTTGAGGTTGCGGGCGGGGCGCTTGACCGGTTCGATGGAGAAGGCTGCGGACGGTGGTTAACAATTCGTCATTATCCATCGGTTTTTGGAGGTAGGCCTGTGCTCCCATGGTAATGGCTTCGTCCCTCAGAAACGGCAGGCTTTTCCCTGTCATCACAATTACGGGAACGTCTTCCAGAGACTCGATCATACGCAGGCGGGGGATCAACAGAATCCCGTTGCCGATGGGAAAGGTGATATCGAGGATGACAAGATCAGGTTTTTCACGTTGGGCTGTTTCGATGGCGTCCGGGACTCCGAACGCGGAGTAAACTTGATAATGGTTGGCTTGAAGCCTGATGCTGAGGCCCAGCACCAGGTCCTGGTCATCGTCCACCACCAGGATCTTGGCCCCTTTGCACATCCTACGTATTTCCGTGCTTAGCCAGAGTTTGCACCCGATCGCGATTTCGCAGCACTTCCGAGATTGTCAGCATGAGTTCCTGGTTCTCGACGGGTTTCTGCAGGAAGGCTTCGGCCCCCGACAGAAATGATCGAACCTTGTTGCGCATCGGCACCTGTGCGGTCAACACGACCACGGGAATACTCACCCAATCGGGATTCCGATGAAGCCATTCCAGCACCTGGAACCCATCGCCGGCGGGCAGGCCCAGGTCCAGGATCATCAAATCCGGCTTGTCCTTGCGGGTGGCCGCGATTGCCGCAATGCCGTCGCTGGCGGAAGTGACATCATAGCCGTTGGCCCGCAACCGCACGGTCAGGCCCAGCAGCATTTCCTTATCGTCGTCCACGATGAGAATTTTTTTTCCGTTCATGCTTTCTGACTCTCCAGTATGTTTACGCTTTCGTTTGTTACACTATCGGATTGTGCCGGCGCGGGTAGCTTGATTGCGGGCAGGCGCGCGACGGCACTGCGCCGCCCCAAGATCGGAAGGGTAAAGTAAAAAGTCGTGCCTTCCCCCAGCTGGCTATCAACCCAAATTTGGCCGCCGTGGAGAGTCACCAGTTCCTTGCAGATATGCAGCCCGAGGCCCAAGCCCTTGCGGCTGGTGGATGTCGCTCCCGGGATTTGATACAAGCGCTCAAAAATCTTCCCTTTGCTTGTCTCATCGATCCCCTGTCCGTTGTCGGAGACCGCCACACACAGGAAATCGGGATTTCGAATCGACACGGAGGCGCGAATTTGGATCGTCCCCTTGGCCGGAGTGAACTTGATCGCATTGTCCACGAGATTGCCCAGGACCTGACGCACGCGATGGGGGTCTGCACTGGCCGGCGGAAGGCCCGCCGCAACGTCGGCCCGCAGGGTCAGCCCTTTTTTCTCCGCGTTTTGGCGGAGTGATTTCACGACATCTTCGACCAGGTCTCCAAGACTCATGGTTTCAGGCTGGATGCTGAGCTTGCCGTTCTCAACGCGGATGGCGTCAAGCAGGTCGTCGATCAACTTGCGCAATTCCAGCGCGTTCCGGTAGCAAATATTCAGGTATTCACACTGTTCGGGGTTCAAATCCCCGGCGATTTTGTCGAGCAGGATGGTGACGAACTGGTGGATGACCCCCAGCGGCGTGCGCAATTCGTGCGACACGTGGGAAAGAAACCGGTCCTTCAGTTCCAGTTGCTGCTGTCGCGTGCGCTCCAGTTGCCGTTGCAACCGCATCCTCTCGGTGATGTCCGTGACCATCATGAACGCGCCCTTGAATTCACCGTTCTCTTCGAGAATGGGACTCGACGCGCAGATCGTCCAAAGGTCCGAGCCGTCCTTGCGGAGAAAACAAAAATCGTATTGTTCGACCGTCCCGGATCGGCGTTGCTCGAAATTGTGCATGGCCTGGTCGCGATCCTCATCGGCCATGAAATCGAACATCGATCGCCCGAGGATTTCTTCAGGCGGGTATCCGAGCAGATCGGCCATGCGCTGGTTGATATAGGTTGTGTGTGAATCCACATCCGTCAGCCAGACGCCTTCCAGCGAGGTTTCGATCAGCCTGCGGAAACGCTGTTCACTCTCGCGCAAATCCTTCTGGGCGCCCAGCTCCGCCTTCCGCAACCGCTTCTGATCCAGCGCGACAGTGATTGTTTGGCTGAGTCGCGACAGACGATCTTTCAATAGATAATCCGTTGCGCCTTTGCGAATGCATTCGGCGGCCGCTTCATCGCCCAGCGCGCCGGTGACAACGATGAACGGAATATCCAATCCGCGCTCCCGAAGCAGCACCAGCGCGCGCAACGCATTGAAGCCGGGGAGTTGGTAATCCGACAGGATGATATCCAGCGAAGGGGATAGCTCGTGCGCAAAGTCCTCCTCCGTCTCCACCCGTTTCCAGTCGAGATCGAAGCCGGCCCGGGTTAGTTTGTGAATAACCAATTCCGCATCAGCTTCATTGTCTTCCAGGATGAGCAGCCGCAAGGGGCGGTTGCCGTTCTTGGCCTTGGCCGGTTTCATATGGACGGCTCCCTTAAGGCGTCTGCGGCAAAGCAGTGGACGGCATCCAGAAAAGTCTCAAATTCAGTGACCTTGTCAAAAAAGTGGTCGGCGCCATTCTCAAGGGCGTGCTTCCGGTACTGCGACAGGTCGTGGTTGGTCAGCATGATGACGACCGTTGAAGGGCCTTCTTCTTTGATGCGGCTCAGTACTTCGAATCCGTTGCCGCCGGGCAGACTGATGTCCAGGACAACGATATCGGGCTTGCAACGCAGGATGCCCCCGATGGCCCGGTGTGTGTCCCCGGCTTCACCCACGATGTTCAGTCCCTGCGTTTGCGGGAACTGGATGGCTAGTCCCTTGCGCATGTCTGTTGAATCATCAACAATGAACACATTCGTCACGATAACGCTTCCATAAAGCAATTTGCGGTGCACAGAGGCCGACTGGATGGGGTGACTTGTCCGATTCTCGTGTCAGACAGGTCTGATGGCGATGAGGCGAGGTTCTTCCACCACAAAACTACGGATTACGCCAGACGGTGCTCGAGGGCGTATCGGACCAACTCGGCATCGTTGTGAAGGTCCATTTTGTGCAGGATGCGCATGTGGTGAGTGCTGACTGTCTTCACGCTGATGGACAAGTCCGCCGCGATTTCCTTGACGGACTTGCCGGCAACGAGAGGTCGCAAGATCTCGAATTCCCGATCGGACAATAATTCGTGAGGGAGGCTTTTGGAGGGATACCGGACGGACGCAGCCAGTTTTTCCGCGGCGGCTGGCCCGACATGCGTGCCCCCCGCCACCACTTTCTTCACGGCCCCGGCCAGTTCCTCCGAGGCGCTCTCCTTGTTGAGATATCCGGATGCGCCGGCTTTCAACACGCGCAAGGCATACACGTCTTCCGGGTTCACGCTGAGCACCAGGATGGGCAGTCGGGGGCAGAACGCCTTCAACTGTTTCAGGACATCCAAGCCGCTCCTGTCGGGAAGATTGAGATCCAGCAACACGATGTCCCACGTCCCGGCCCGGGCACTCTCGATCGTTTCCCCCGCGGTGCGGGCCTCGGCGAACTCCACCCGGCCCAAATGTCGCGTGAGGATTTCCTTAAGACCCTGGCGAACCACTTCGTGATCATCTGCTATCAGAATACGCATTAAAATCCTCCGTCTATTTCCGCGCCTTCGGCGATGCGGGGATTCTGAGGGTCACGATCGTGCCCTGGCCCGCGGTCCCTTGGACTGTCAAATCGCCGTCGACCATCATGGCCCGCTCGCGCATCCCAAGTAATCCGAGAGACATTGGGTCGGAAATGTCCTCCTGGCTGATCCCCTTGCCGTCATCACGGACGTCGAGGAATAAGTGGCCGTCTTCGTGACGCATCTGGATGTGGACCTCGGTTGCCTCTGCATGGCGGGCCACATTGGTTAGAATCTCCTGCAGGATACGAAACGCGACGGTCGCTTTCTGTGGATCAAGCTCGCCGCTTTCCAACAGCGCCACGCGACAACGGACGCCGCTACGCTCTTGAAATCCCTGCGCCAGCCATTCGATCGCGGCCTCAAGTCCCAAATCGTCCAGCACACTGGGGCGTAAATCGGCCGCGATGCGGCGCACGGTCTGGCTCATCGTCTTGACGAATTCCTGCATCGTTTTCAACTTGTCGGACAACGCCGCGCGACAGGAGGAGTCCGTAACCCCGTCGAGATTGCTTTGCAGCCAATGGACGTCCATTCGCAGGCTTGCCAGTGCCTGGCCGAATTCATCGTGAATCTCTCGCGAGATGCGCCGCGCCTCCTCCTCCCGCGCCGATTGCAGACGTATTGCCAGGGCGCGCAACGCTTCCTTTGAGCGACGCAATTGTTCATCGGTGTGCGGTTGTTTGTTGACATGGCGAAAAGAAACGACCAGCAGCCTTTGCCCGGGGATCTTCGCGCGGGAAAGAGACACTTTGGTGAAGAACTCCGCGCCGTCGGCACGAAGCGCCTTGATTTCCAGGGCACGATGGGTTGAAGGGTCTGGCTCCGGCTCCCAGGACGACTGCGTCAATTCACCATAAGCCACCCGCAATTGCTTCGGGATGAATCGCTCAATTGGCCCACCCAGCGCTTCGGCTGCCGTGCAGCCGAACAATTCCTCCGCCGCGGCGCTGAATATAACGATCCGGCCATGAGAATTGACAACAATGATGGCATCCTTGGCCGAGGCGATAATACCCATCAGAGAAGCCGCGCTTTCCGCAGGCTTGGTCGGACGGGCCGGGGAATGGCGACGATTCTCGACCGCCGAACCCGACACGATCCTGTCCTCCTTGGAATTTACAAGCCGCATGCTTCCTCTTACTATAGTCAACTGAATCTGGATCCTCTATCCGTAGTTATACTTACAGTTACGATCCTTTGTCTCATTCATGCACCACGTCTCATGCCAGCGAAGTCAGAAAGAATGGAGCCCGGCGTTCTAACCAGAGTGTTGTCTCTCGCGGATGCGGGTC
>CAZAQZ010000239.1:0-5160 GCA_964487175.1 uncultured Verrucomicrobiota bacterium
GACATGGTTTGTGAAGTCGAAGCTGTCCGGCAGCTACCAGGTCTACGCCGCCCTTGCCGGCAAGTATCCGCGACCCATCCCGACACCCGTCAAGAACCTGCGTCCGGCGCAACAGACATGCGAGCAATGCCATTGGCCGCAGAAGTTTTACGGGGCCGTCGAACGGGTCCGGACGCATTTCATGTTTGACGAAACCAACACGATGTACACTGTCCAGATGCTGTTAAAAGTCGGCGGCGGCGACCCGACGCACGGTCCGGTCGGCGGAATTCACTGGCACATGAACGTCGGCAACAAAGTGGAGTACATCGCTTCCGACGAAGCACGACAGGTGATCCCCTGGGTGCGCATCACCGACAAGGCGGGCCATTCAACCGTGTTTGAAGCGAAGGAAGGGAAACTGGCGCCCGCGCAGATAACGGAGGCGTCGATGCGGCGGATGGATTGCGTCGATTGCCACAACCGGCCCACGCACATCTTCCAGGCGCCGAACGACGCCGTGGATATCTCCATGTCGCTGGGCCAAATCGATCCTTCGATCCCCTCAATCAAGAAGAACGCCGTTGCCGCCCTGTCGGATGAGTATTCGACGCAGTCCGAGGCCGTTCAGAAAATTGCCGATAAACTGGATGCTCAATACGCCAAGACTGTTGCCCCGGAAAAACTCCAGGCAGCCATCGACGTGCTCCAGAAGATTTACCGTGACAATTTCTTTCCCGAGATGAAGTCGAGCTGGAAGGCCTATCCCAACAACATCGGCCACATGAACTGGCCCGGCTGCTTCCGTTGTCATGACGGCGGGCACGTGGCTGCCGACGGGAAGGCGATTTCTGCCGACTGCAATAGCTGTCACACCATCATCGCTCAGGGATCGGGGACCGAATTGAAGACGCTGAGCGCGCAAGGACTGGAATTTCAGCATCCGTCAGCAGAATTGGGCGACGCCTGGAAAGGAACGAAGTGCAGCGACTGCCACAACGGCGGCTTGATGCAATAAAAATCCTGTGTGTGCCAGCCCTGCTGGCGCTCGCCATGGAGACGGCCTGTGTGCGGACGCAGGCAGCGGACGCGTCATGCCTCGCCTGCCACAAACAGGAGGCGCAACAATTCGCCGACAGCGCCCACGGCCAGTCCGGCGTGGCCTGTGTGGATTGTCACGGGGGCAATCCGCAGGTGACCGATGAGACAGCCCACGCGACGGACAATTTCAAACGGCCCGATAAGAAACAGGCCATCGCCGAAATGTGCGCCCATTGCCACGGCGATGTGCGCCGGATGAATCCTTACGGTCTGCCGACCGATCAACTTGACCGCTACAAGACAAGCAAACACGGCGAACAGCTCTTCGAGCACGGCGACCAGAAAGTCGCCGCCTGCACGGATTGCCACGGCGTGCACGACATCGCCAAGGTCAAATCGCCGCAGAGCCACGTGTATCCGACCAACATTCCGCAGACCTGCGGACACTGCCACAGCGACGCAGCATTGATGAGCCAGTACAACCTGCCGTCCGACGTGGTGGCGCAATACAAAACCAGTTACCACGCCACGATGCTATTCGATAAAGGCGACCTCAGCGCGCCAACGTGTGTGACCTGTCACGGCAGCCACGGCGCGACACCGCCCGGCACAACCCAGGTCGGCGAAGTCTGTGGCAAATGTCATGGTCGCCAGCGCGAGCTGTTCGAGAAAAGTCCGCACGCCGAGGCCGCGTCCGCCGGGTTGTTCGACGGTTGCGTTGCCTGCCACGGCAATCACGCCATCCAAAAGGCGTCCGTCCAATTGTACGAGGTGGCGTGTGTCAAGTGCCACGCGAAGGATCCGCAGCAACTCGAGCGGGGCGCCGCCATGGTCAAGCTTCTGCGAACCGCCGCCACCGGGTACGATCACGCCGTCGCGGTGGTGCACGATGCGACGGTGCGCGGCCTGGCAACCGACGACGAGCAGTTGTTGCTGCAGGAAGCCAAAACGCAATTGACACAAATGGAAGTGCAACAGCATCTGTTATCGCCGGAGCAAATCGAGCCGCTGGCAACCCGCGCAAAGGAGGTCGTGGCGGTGACCGAGGCGGATGCGGCGCACCTGGACCAGATCGAGCGCTGGAAACGAAAGGCGCTGGTGCCAATCTGGGTGTTTCTCTGCATAATGGCCGCGTTGTTCTGGGCCAAGCGGCGGCAAGTAGAGGACAGCGAACGATCATGAATCCCGAACAAAAAGTTTCACGGCGGACGTTCCTCGATTGGCTGCTGACCGGCGGCCTGATTGCGTGGGGGATCGCGTTCGTCGCGCCGGTGCTCAGCTACGTCTGGCCAGCGCAGCGCCGCGGTCCCAGCGTGCAGACAGTGTCGGCGGGCAAGGTGTCCGATTTTTCAGATTGGCAGGGTAAGATCGTCGCGGTCAGCGGCCGGCCGGTGATTGTCGTGCGCACGCCGCAGGGATTTCGGGCGTACTCGGCGATTTGCACCCACCTGGGATGCATCGTGGCGTGGAACGAACAACGCCGGCAGATCGATTGTCCCTGTCACGCGGGCGTGTTCGATATTAGCGGGCGCGTAGTGTCCGGGCCGCCCCCGCGTCCGTTGCCGGAGAGCGGCGTGATGGTCGTCAACGACGAGGTGCTGGTGAAATCCTCATGAAGCTTCCAGGCAAAATCCGTGGCTGGCTGGCTGAACGATACGCCGTCGGCGTGGTCGAGGAATTTGTCGATCACCAGACGCACAAACCGTTGCCGCGGGCGACGGGATTCTGGCACACGTTCGGCAGCCTGTCGCTGTATCTGTTTCTCAACCAGGTTGTCACGGGGATTCTGTTGATGGTGTATTACCGGCCGACGGCGGACACGGCATTTGAGAGCGTCCGATTCATCATGACCAAGGCGCAGTTCGGCTGGTTGATCCGCGGCCTGCATGCGTGGGGGGCGACGCTGATGATTCTGTGCGTGCTGATCCACATGGTGCGGACGTTCTTCATGGGCGCTTACAAGAAACCACGCGAACTTACCTGGGTCATCGGCGTGTTTATCTTCGGCTGCACCGTGACATTCGGGTTTACTGGATACCTGTTGCCGTGGAACCAGCTGTCCTATTGGGCCACAACCGTCGGCACCGAGATTACGGGCGCGATTCCGTGGGCAGGACCGTATCTACGGACGCTGCTGCGCGGCGGCGAAGGTGTGACCGGTGAGACCATGGCGCGGTTTTACGTGATGCATGTCGTGGTATTGCCGTGGGCGTTGACGATGTTGATCGCGACACACCTGTTCCTGATGCGGGTGCAGGGCCTGGCGACGATGGAACGCGTGGGTGAGGAGCAGCCAGTGGACAAAAAGAACGGCATCCCGTTTTTCCCGGACCACGTGTTGAAAGAGGCCGTGGTATTCTGCGTGTTAATTGCGGTGCTGGTGACGTTGATCATCCTGATGCCGATCGAACTCGGCGAGAAGGCCGATCCGTTCAAGACGCCGGAAGGAATCAAACCGGAATGGTATTTCCTGTCCACCTACCAGCTCCTGAAATATTTCCCGAAGACGCTGGGCTTGTTCGTCTCGCTCATCCCGCCGGCGTTGTTGTTGCTGTGGCCGTTCCTTGACCGCAGCCCGGAACGACATCCGAAAAAGCGCCCATTCGCCGTGACAGTCGGCATTATGGCACTGCTGCTGGCGCTGGTGTTTGGTGCGCTTGGCCACTTTTCAGAGAGCACAATTACCTTTCGCGGACGCACGTATCAAATCGACATTTACGGTGTGCCGCACGCGACCCCGCCGGCTGTCCAACCGTGACAAGCTGTCAAACGGTACGCCCCCTCACGCCAAACTGTCAGTTGAGATTCTGACGCGTTTGGTCGTCTCCTGCGCGAAATCGCTCCATGTAAAATTCTAAATACAAGCATGTTATGTACTTTGTCCACGCTTGTGAATATTCGCTGGCAAGACCAGTGCTAAGTGCACAGCCAGCCCCGAACAACGACAGGAGAACAAATGAGAACAGGATTCAAGATTTCACTCGTGTTGGCAGTCGCCGCTTTGGTCGTGTTCAACGCACGGGCGGATAGTCGCGACGCCGCCAACTACGCAGGCACCAAGACCTGTGGGATTTGCCACAAGAAGGAAGACAGCGGGAACCAATTTGGTGTTTGGGAGAAGAGCCCCCACGCCAAAGCATTCGAGACGTTGGGCACCCCGGCAGCAAAGGAAATCGGCAAGAAAGCAGCCATTGATGATCCGCAGACGAGCGGCAAGTGCCTGAAATGTCATTCAACGGCGTACAATTTCACCGAGTCGGTTGCCACGGAAAAAATCAAACCAGAAGATGGCGTGGGATGTGAATCCTGCCACGGCCCGGGTAAGAAATTCATGGCCAAGGCCACCATGGAAGATCGCACGAAGGCCGTAGCCGCCGGTTTAATTTATCCCGCCGATCAAAGTTGCGAGCTTTGCCACAATGACCAAAGCCCCACCTGGAAGGGATTCAACAAGGAAGAGATGCTCAAGAAGATCGCTCATCCCGATCCCAAAGTGAAACACTGAGTCGCAATCCCGCACGAGTGGCCATGGAAAACCGCAGTCCATCAGGAAAAAGCGCTGGCACGAGGCTGACCGACGCACTCGCGTCGGTGAAGTTCGCCGTCATCGTTGTGATCGCCATCGCTGCGGCGTGCATTGCCGGTACGTTGCTGCCGCAGGGGGCTGACGCACTGCGCTATGCTGCGAAATATCCCGAAGTCACGGCGCGAATGGACTTGTTCGGCAAGATGGGGCTGACGCACGTGTTCTCCTCATGGTGGTTCATCGGGCTTTTGTGCGTGCTGGCCTCCAGCATGGTTGTCTGCAGCACGCGGAGATTCAGTACGGTACGACGGACCAGCGGTTACGCGCGCGGTCGCGCGCTGGGATCGATGCTGACGCACATCAGCATGTTGCTGATCCTGGCGGGCGCTGTGATCCGCGGTGTGTGGGGTCAGAAAGGCTACATCGAGTTGCGGGAGGGCGATACAAAGGCGGAATTTGTGGTTGAGAATGGGGAGATACCGCTTCCGTTCGCCCTCCATTTGTCCAGGTTCGAGGTCGAGACTTACGCGCAGCAGGACAAGCCCGACGCGGCGGACGGCAACCGGCTGCTGATTGCCTGGCCAGACAAGAACCTGCAGGCGAGCCTGCCGATC
>CAZAQZ010000240.1:0-5130 GCA_964487175.1 uncultured Verrucomicrobiota bacterium
TGCAAGGCTATTTTGAAATTGTCGGTGTTTCAAGCCGAATCGGGTTCGCCGGGTGTTTTGTCGAGCCAGTCCCGAATCAAATTCGGGCAAGAGTTCTGATAGGTCGGGATCGCTGCTCCATCATACTCCCACGGCGCGCCCTACTGTGGATGAAGATGTCTGCTCATTGCATTGCCGACGATTAGATGTTAGACTTTGCGCTGTTGGTGTAGCGGCGCTTCTGTGAACCGCCTTGGGCGTTTCGCAGATTCGCAGCTACACTCTTGTGAGTAGTGAAAAACTGATGCTGGCGGCGCTGGGGTCTCCATTGATACCCCCTATCAAACGGAGACTCGATGCAGGGGTCTTTTTGTCTCTGAATTCCGTGGCCGATGCCGCCAAACCCTTTGCCGTCGCCCTGCTCGCGCGCGCCACCAAGCGGCCTGTCGTTGTCGTTACGGATGGACTCAAATCGCAGGAGGCATTCTTCCACGACCTGGAGTCGTTCCTCCCTGGAGCACAGTTCTATCCCGCCTGGGAAACGCTCCCCCACGAGGACATCCTGCCCAATGCTGACACGATCGCGGACCGACTGAGTGTGCTGGCAAATCCCGGCGTCCCGGCGACGGTTGCGTCCGTCCAGGCCTTGATGCAGCGCACGTTTGCGCCGGACGCGTTGCAGGCGCTGCGGATTGAACTCAAAGTCGGCCAGCGCTGTGAACTGCAGGATTTCATCGATCAACTGATCGAGCTTGGCTATCACACGGAATACCAGGTCAATGAGCGCGGCGACGTGGCGGCGCGAGGCGGATTGGTGGATTTCTATCCGCTCGATCGCGACTATCCGATCCGTGTCGAATTTGCCGGCGACGAAATCGAATCCATCCGCGTGTTCGATCCCGTCTCGCAGCAAACTCGCGACAAACTCGAAACCGTGACCGCCACGCCCGCCGGCGAGGTCGGCCTGTTAAAGAGGTCGCCGGACAAGACCGCGTCGCTCGTCGAGTTGCTCCCGCGTGACACGTTGTTGGTGCTCGATGAGCCCAACCGGCTCGCCGAAGCCGCGGAGACTTACGCCCATCAGGTGCCCGATGGCGACCCGTTTTTCGTTGCGTGGGAACAGGTGCTGATGGCGAACCTCACAAGCGTCCATCTTACCGAAGCCATTGCCATCGATCCGCCGCCCGATCACATCAACCTGCGACTTGCCTCGCTCGATGCGTTCCGGCCACTCGACGCGCGCGCGCCCGAGCCGGAGATCGCCGAACAAATGCGCCACGCGTTTTTTGAGCAGATGCGGCTCTGGGCGGAGGAAGGTTATTCCCTCCACGTCTTTTGCGGCAACGACGGGGAAAAGCAGCGGTGCGAAGAGCTTCTCGAAGAGCATCACTTCCTGTCTCCACAACTGACGGTCGATCTGGGCAGCCTGTCGCGTGGGTTTCTTTGGACCGATGCGAAGCTTGCGGTGATCACCGACGCGGAGATTTTTGGCCGCTACAAACAACTCCGTCCGCGACGCAAGTTTCACACAATGACGCAGCCGACCGATTGGACAGAGCTGCAGGAAGGCGATTTTGTTGTCCATATCCAACACGGCATCGGGAAATATCTCGGTCTTAAGACGCTGGATTTCAATGGTACCAGACAAGAAGTCCTGGCCATTGAATATGCCAATGAAGCCAGGTTGTATGTACCTGTTGACCAGGCGCATTTGGTTTCCAAGTATGTCGGAGCCGGCAAACGAATGCCGCGACTGCACGAACTCGGCGGCACACTTTGGCAGCGCCAGAAATTCACTGCCGAGCGTGCCATCATGGATCTTGCGGCCGAGTTGTTGGAAATCCAGGCGGCGCGCGACACACTTGAAGGCCACGCGTTTGCGGCCGACGTGCCGTGGCAGCGTGAGTTCGAGGCGGCGTTCATCTACGATGAAACGCCCGACCAATTAACTGCAATCGAGGAAGTCAAACGTGACATGGAATCGAAGAAGCCGATGGACCGCCTTATCTGTGGCGACGTCGGTTACGGTAAAACGGAGGTCGCCATCCGCGCCGCATTCAAGGCGGTAATGGACGGGTTTCAGGTTGCCATTCTCGTGCCCACGACGATCCTGGCCGAGCAACACTTCAACACGTTTCGCGAACGAATGGCTGGTTATCCCATCACGGTCGAGATGTTGTCGCGATTTCGCACGCCGCGCGAGCAGAAGAAGGTCGTCACCCTGTTGCGCGAAGGCGGCGTGGACATCGTCATCGGCACCCATCGGTTGCTGTCGGCGGACATTCAATTCAAGAATCTCGGTCTGGTGGCCATAGACGAGGAACAACGATTTGGGGTGCTGCACAAGGAGCGCTTCAAGCAGCTGCGCAAACTGGTGGACGTGATCACGCTGTCGGCAACGCCAATCCCTCGGACGTTGTATCTTGCCCTGACAGGCGCCCGCGACATGAGCACCATTGAGACCCCGCCGCAGGACCGGCTGCCTGTGGAAACCACGATTGCCGCCTACGACGAACGCCTCATCAAGCAGTCGATCCAGCGCGAGATCAACCGCGGCGGCCAGGTCTATTTCCTGCACAACCGCGTACAGAGCATCGAGGCGGTGGCCGACAGGTTGCGTCATTTGTTCGAGGGGAAAAAGATCCGCATCGATATCGGGCACGGTCAAATGAGCGAGAATGAATTGGAGACCGTGATGCACCGCTTTGTCAAAGGCGACATCGACGTTCTCGTCTGCACCACCATCATCGAGAGCGGCCTCGACATTCCCAATGCCAACACCATCATCATCGACCGCGCCGACCGGTTTGGCCTGAGCGATCTCTATCAACTTCGCGGGCGCGTCGGCCGCTACAAGCACCAGGCGTATGCGTACATTTTGCTGCCGCGCCACATGAACCTCGTCCAAAGCGCGCGCAAACGCATCAGCGCCATCAAGCAATACAGTTCGCTCGGCAGCGGATTCAAAATCGCCATGCGGGACCTGGAAATCCGCGGCGCGGGAAACATCCTCGGCCAGGAGCAGAGCGGCCATATCACGGCCATTGGGTTCGACCTCTACTGCCAGCTCTTGCGCGAGAGCGTCGCACGACTCAAAGGTCACCGCGTCAAGCGACGCGCACAAGTCACCTTGAAGATCGATTTCCTGATGGGCAGCAGCGGCGAATCACTTGCCAAGATTCCCGCCAACTACATCAACGATTCGCGCCTGCGCATCGGCGCGTATCGGAGGATCGCCTCCACGGCGGAACTAACCGACGTTGAATTATTGCGCGCCGAACTGCGTGATCGCTACGGTCTGCTGCCTCGTGAAGTAAAATTACTCCTGAAAAGCGCGGAAATCCGCATTGTCGCCGCTGCTGCGGGTGTGGACACCGTGGAGACGCGTGACGACAAGATCATGCTGAGCCAAAGCGGACAGCTATTTCAACTCGGCGGTAAATTCCCTCGCATGACCCAAACGAAACCCGAGGCGAAGTTGACAGAAATTGGGAAACTGCTGGAATCATTGGGCAAAACCAAATAGGAATAATTCAACGGGTCCCATGCGTGCGAGAAACTATCCATACAGATTTGGATAAAGCGGTCGCCTGGTAAACTCGCCTACTGTTTGGGCGTACTGGCAACCAGTTCAGCCAGGCGGCGTTCGAGCACTTTACGCATCGACTGATTGTCAGTAGAGTCCATCTTGTTGATCCATTGACGCGCTGTGTCAACCTGTTTCAAGTGGATGCAGACGCGCGCCAGTTGCCCGTAGACACGTTGCCGATCTCCGTCCTGGAGTGGCTGACCGAGGCAATAATTCCATCCCGCGTACGCCTCCTGCCAGTCGGGGTTCTTCATCATATAAAAGCTTTCGGCATAGGCGCTGGAATACTGGAAGTCCTGCGGCGCCAGGTCGCGGGCAATACGAAACTGGTCCAGACTGTGACGGAAAATCTCGTCCTCCTTCCATCCGTACACATCGCGCGCATCCTTGCGATAGACGATGCACGTCGTCGCCCAGTTAAAATGAAAGAGCGGATCGCTGGGATCCAGTTCATAGGCTTTTTGATGAAGCCGCAACGCATCGCCCGCATGGCCATCGTGTCCGAGCACCTCGCCCAAATTGTTGTACGCAACGGCGCAACGAGGGTCGAGCGCAATGGCTTTTTTCCACCAGGAAATCGCTTCGTCGTCGCGCTGCATGTCCCGCAAAAACCCCCCGTAGGCCACTATCCCACGCACATGGTCAGGGTACTGTTGCAGAAAGGACTTATACTCACCCTCCAACCGGCGCAAGCGGGCTTTGAGCATGGACTGGGTCAGCCATGAGGTTTTGCCACCCTCCTGGTCCATCTGCTGCATTAAGGCGTCGTCGTCAGCCAATATCTTGCGGTATTCGGTGTCCGCGCCTTTTGCCTCCTCCGCAGCAACGCGCCCGAACGTGCCTCCCGCCAGTAACAGTGTCACCGCCAACCCGATCACTCGATTCATCTCCGCGACCCTTCCATTCCGCAGCCGGATTGTCCGCCCCTTGATGCTTGTCCAGCGGATCGTACTTCTCCGCCAGCCCCAATTCAAACGCCTGATTGTCCGGATTGGGACTGAATTCTCGATACTGCGCATAGCACTTGTAGCAGATCGTCACATCCGGCAGAAACTTGTACAGGAGACCGTCGGCCACTACGAATACGGCCCATACCAGCGTCCCCTCCACCAGGCGGTTCTTCCACGCACAAACCAGAAACAAAAGAGCGCCTGCGAGAAAAATCGACACGCCCAAGGCACGGTTGAAATCCTTCTGCACGTACACCTTGTTGCAGTCGCAGACGGCGCAGCGGTCTACGATATTGTCCCGGCGCATTCGCTCGGTGATGTGCAAGTGTACAACTTCGCCACAGGCCGGGCACTTCCGCTCGTTTTCCCCTGCGGCATCAATCTGCAGCACCTTGTGGCACTGGAGGCAGCGTAAAAACATCTTCACCTCTTCAGCCTACCACACGCTTTTTATTGGGCAAGTCTCCAGAGTAATCGCTTTCCGCGCTCGACAAGCCGTGCGCGGTTGGATATTGACCTGTGCCGTGAAAGCAGTCATCCAACGGGTGTCGCGGGCTCGCGTCAGCGTCAACGGCGAGACCATCGGCCGGATCGAGCGCGGCCTGCTCGTAT
>CAZAQZ010000241.1:0-5123 GCA_964487175.1 uncultured Verrucomicrobiota bacterium
CGCCGTTGATGGCGCCGGAAAGGACCTCCGAGCCGGGGGTCTTGGACATCTGGAACGGCTCGCCCGTCAGATAGGACTCATCCATCACGCCGTGTCCCTCCAGGACGACACCGTCCACGGGACAGATGTCGTGCGGATAGACCACAACCGTGTCCCCAACGGCGATTTGTTCCAGCGGTAAATCCACGACAGACGAACCACGTTTGACGTGGGAGACCGACGGCAGGCGCTTGGCCAGCGCCTTCAGGACTGAGGAGGCGCTCCGCACGGCGTACTCTTCGAGGGCTTCGCCGCCCGAGAGCATCAACACCACCAGAGCGCCTGCCAGGTACTGGCCGAGCACGACCGAGGTGACAATGGAAATGCCGGCGAGCAGGTCCGAACCGAATTCGCGCCGAAACAGTTTAAGCAGAAGCTCAAGCACAAGCGGCGTTCCGCCGAGAACAAGCGCAACCATCAGGGGGCTGTTGTAAATGCCAGCGGCCGCATGCAACCCAAAGCGGAGAACCAGATGAACGACGATTCCTGCAATCGCCAAAAAGGCGATCCACGTTTTCATCCGACTTCGTGCCGGCGAACTGGCGTGGCCCGGCTTCATGGGCATTACGTTACCACAATGCGATGTCGTCGTCGGGGCTGAACAACTGCGGGAACATTCGTTTCAATTGGCCGTTATTGAACCTGTCAAAACCGAGACACCCCTCGTGATCCACAGCCTTCGCATCGCATGTCGTGGATGTGCGGGTAACAAGTTGTCGCGCGCCATCCCAGGCGGTGATCAGCTTGAGGAATTCCTCACGTGGTGTCTCAACGGGCATTTTTTTGGCGAGCCATGGGTAAAGATTGCGGAGTTGTTCAATGGTCCATCGATCGTAGCCGTGACAAAAAATGCCAAGACGTGCGGCTGCCTGGCAGGTCGTTTCATCTTCGCGGGTGTTGGCAACGAGAAACTCCCGGATGCGTTTGAGGGCCTCTTCGCGGCTATACTTCATCGTGATCACCTCATTCCTCACAAGGGTTTGTAACTCGTCAGCGCGCGCATGTATTGGGCGCGCTCGAAAGCGCTCGGGTTCGGGCAGAGATACTGGCACATGCTGCCCTGCATCTGGTGCACCGATTCGTATTCGTGTTCCTGCATCCATTGAATCACTTCCTGTTCAACCGACCGGAGTTGCTCGATCCCTCGTCGCAACAGCACCGAGCACAACATCGTGGCGCTGGCGCCCGCCATGAGCATCTTCACGACGTCCTCCCCCGTGTGAACACCGCTGGTCGCAGCGAGATCGGCCTTGATTCGACCGCAAAGGATGGCGATCCACCGCAGCGGGATGCGGATTGCCTGCGGGGTACTGAGCAACACCTGCGGTTTGACTTCCAGGGTCTCCAAATCGATATCCGGCTGATAAAACCGGTTGCAAAGCACCAGCGCGTCCGCACCCGCATCATCGAGGCGCAACGCCATGTTGGCCAGATTGCTGAAAAATGGACTGAGCTTCACCGCCACGGGGATCGTAACGGCGGACTTTACGGATCGCAGAATGTCGATGTACCTCTGTTCGACATCGGCGCCCGTCATATTCATGTCGGTCGGGATGAAATACACGTTCAACTCCAGGGCGTCGGCACCCGCCTGTTCCATCTGTTTGGCGAACCCCGTCCAGCCACCCACCGACACACCGTTGAGACTGGCGATGATGGGAATGTCCACTGCCGCTTTTGCCTTGCTGATGTGCTCGAGGTATTCCTCCGGCCCCAGGGTAAACTCGCGCGGCTCGGGAAAGTAGGACAGGGACTCGGGAAAACTTTCCGTCCCGGCAGTCAGATGGTGGTTCAACTCGTAGCGTTCCAGCGTCAATTGTTCCTCAAACAGGGAATACAAAACGATCGCGCTGGCGCCGCAGTCTTCCATCAGGCGGATTTTGTCGATCTCGTCCGAGAGCGGCTGGCAGGCGGAGACAACCAGAGGCGTCTCCAGTTTCAAACCCATATATTCAGTTTTCAGATCCATTGTATTCTCCTTGCCGGCCTAGGCGGTGGTCGTCTGCACAGGTGCGGCTTCTTCTTTTGTGGCGGCGGCAGATCCCTTTCGCGCTGCCAGGTACTCGTACATGCGGAAGCGCGTGTCTGCGTCCACTTGCGCCTGCTTGAACAGCAGCTTCGCCCGTTCGGGATTGCTCTTGGTCAACATCTTGAACCGGTTCTCCATGAGCAGGAACTCTTCAACCTTCTGCTTCGGCGCGCGCGAGTCGAGTTGCAGAGGGTTCTCTCCCTGCAATGCGCGGTCGGGATGATAACGATAGAGCAACCACTGGCCGGAGTTCACCAGCGCCTTCTGGTCCTGCATGCCGGTGGTCATATTGATGCCGTGCGCGATGCAATGGCTGTAGGCAATGATCAGGGACGGGCCGTTGTATGCCTCAGCTTCCAGGAATGAGCGGAGTGTGTGCTCGTCGCGTGCCCCCATCGCCACGGAGGCGACGTACACGTTGCCGTAGGTCATGGCGATCAGGCCGAGATCTTTCTTCGGCATGGACTTGCCACCCGCCGCAAACTTAGCGATCGCGGATCGTGGCGTCGCTTTGGACATCTGGCCGCCGGTGTTGGAGTACACCTCGGTGTCGAGCACCAGAACGTTAACATTGCGACCGCTGGCCAGCACGTGATCGAGTCCGCCGTAGCCGATATCGTAGGCCCAACCGTCGCCGCCGATGATCCACACGCTCTTTTTGACCAGCATGTCGGCCAGGCTGAGAAGCTGGGTTGCCTCAGGGGATTTGACGCCCTTCAGTTTGTCCTTCAATGCAGCAACACGTTCGCGTTGCGCGTAAATCCCGGCTTCGTCCTTTTGATCCGCGTTGAGAATCGTCTGCACCAGATCGTCGCCGACGATTGGAGCGAGCTTCTTGACCAGCTCGCGGGCAAATTCCGTTTGCTTGTCGATGGAGAGACGGAACCCGAGACCGAACTCGGCGTTGTCCTCGAACAGAGAATTGCACCACGCAGGACCGCGACCGTCGGAGTTCTTCGTCCACGGCGTGGTCGGCAGGTTGCCACCGTAGATGGATGAGCAGCCCGTTGCGTTGGCCACGATCATGCGGTCGCCAAACAATTGGCTGACGAGCTTGACATAGGGCGTCTCGCCGCAGCCGGCGCATGCGCCGGAGAACTCGAATAGCGGCTGCTGGAGCTGTTGCTGCGGGATGCTGGTGACTTTGATGAGGCGGCGATCCCTCTCGGGAATGGCGAGGAAGAAATCCCAGTTGGCCGATTCCTGTTCCCGTAGTGGTGGCTGCGACGCCATGTTGATCGCCTTGAATTTTGTCTGTGTCTTGTTGCGTGCAGGGCAGACATCCACGCACAGCGCGCAGCCGGTGCAATCTTCGGGGGCGACTTGGATGGTGAACTTCAATCCTTTCAAGTCACGATCGCGCGCGTCGATGGACTTAAACGTTGCGGGGGCCGTTTCCAAGGACTGCGGTTCGTACACTTTGGCCCGGATCACCGCATGCGGGCAGACCATCGCGCATTTGCCGCATTGAATGCAGACGGACGAATCCCAGACCGGGATTTCCAGCGAGATATTGCGTTTTTCCCAACGTGCCGTCCCCGTGGGGAACGTGCCGTCGCAGGGCAGTTTGCTGACCGGTAGCAGATCGCCACGGCCACCGATGATTTCGCCGAGCACATCGCGCACAAACTCCGGCGCCTGCGAGGAAACCGGTGGCGGCATTTCGATCTGGCTGTCGACGTGGCTGGGGACGGTTACTTCGAACAAATGACCGAGTGTATGATCAACAGCGCGGAGATTCATCTGGACGATTTCGTCGCCCTTCTTTCCGTAGGTCTTCTTGATGGAATACTTGATCGCATCAATGGCCTGGTCTTTGGGAAGCACTCCGGAGATGCCGAAGAAACAGACCTGCATGACGGTATTGATGCGTCCGCCCATGCCGCTTTCGTGGGCGACTTTCACGGCGTCGATCACGTAGAACTTCAGCTTCTTCTCGACCATCTGCCGCTGCACGAGCCGCGGCAACTTGTTCCACACCTCATCCTTGCTATGAGGTGTATTCAGCAGGAACGTGCCCCCCGGCACGGCGTCTTTGAGCATGTCGTAGCGATCGAGAAACACCGGCTGGTGACACGCGACGAAGTTTGCCTTGGTCACAAGGTAGGTGGAGCGGATCGGTTGCGGACCGAACCGCAGATGGGACACGGTCATCGAGCCGGATTTTTTGGAATCGTAAACGAAGTATCCTTGCGCGTAATTGTCCGTATTCTCGCCGATGATCTTAATCGAGTTCTTGTTCGCCCCGACCGTTCCATCCGAACCCAGGCCGTAGAATACGGCGCGAATCACGCTGTCCGGTTCGGTGGAAAACTCCGGATCGTACACAATGCTCGTATTGGACACATCGTCCAAAATGCCGACGGTGAAATGGTTTTTTGGATGAGTCGACGCAAGGTTGTCGAACACACCCTTGACCATCGCGGGTGTGAATTCCTTGGAGGAAAGACCGTATCGACCACCGATGATCTTCAACGAGCGACCTTGTTCCTGCGCCGCTACGACGCAATCCAAGTACAACGGCTCGCCCGCGCAACCCGGTTCCTTGGTCCGATCCAGCACGGCGATGGATTTGACCGAAGAAGGCAGAGCCCCGACGAACCGTTTTGTATCGAACGGCCGGTACATGCGCACTTTGAGGATACCCACCTTCACGCCGCGCTCGGTAAAGTGATCAACAACTTCCTCGGCAGCCTCGCACCCTGAGCCCATCAATACGATTACACGCTCGGCGTCGGGCGCGCCATAGTAGTCGAACAAGTGATAGGCGCGGCCAGTCATCTTCTCGAACTTGTCCATCGCCTTTTGCGTGATGTCCCCGCAACTGTCATAAAATGGATTCACGGTTTCTCGCGCCTGGAAATACACGTCGGGGTTCTGCGCTGTGCCGCGCAGCACGGGACGATCGGGGGAAAGACCGCGCGCGCGATGTTCCAGCACGAGACGATCGTCGATCATGGCGCGAAGATCATCGTCGGTCTGCACTTCGATCTTGGCTACTTCATGTGAGGTGCGGAACCCGTCGAAGAAATGAACGAACGGGACACGCGACTCC
>CAZAQZ010000242.1:0-5090 GCA_964487175.1 uncultured Verrucomicrobiota bacterium
CACCTGGGGGCAACCAGCCAGTACGTTGTCGACAACGCCGATCTGATTATCCAGCGCGAGGCGATGGAAATTGTCGCGCGGCGGCTGGCCTGCGCGATCGATGCGCTGGCGACGTTCGCGGCGAAATGGAAAGACCTGCCGACACTGGGATACACGCATTTTCAGCCGGCTCAACTGACGACGGTAGGGAAACGCGCGACGCTGTGGGCGCAGGATTTTGTTCCGATCTTCGCCACGGGGGCGATGTGGGCACTCCATGCGCTTGTTCTCGGCAAACGACCGAAGGCGGTTTTCTGGGCGGTGCTGCTGCCGTTGTGCGTGGTGCAGATCCACTTCTCCGGACTGGCGATGACAGCGGCGATGGTGGCAGTCCTGCTCTGGCTGCGGCCGCGGATCGATTGGCGGTTTGCCGTTGGCGGCGCGGTGGCGGCCTCCATCCTAATGGTTCCCTATCTGCGATTACAAAGCCAGACGGATTGGGAGGATTTCAGGCAAGCGGCGCAGGCGATCGGTGGCGGTCAGAAATGGGAACAGTTGCACGGCATCACGATTCATCCAGTGACCGGGTATCGGTTGCCGAGCCGTGAGTATGCGTCCTATGCGCTCGATATTATGAATGGGGGACGCATTGAGGACGTGCTGGGCATCAGCGCGAATGGCGAGGTGGATCGCCAGCAGATTTATTTACACAAGGGCGACGGCGCGCAGCGGTATTTTTCACAGCAGCTGACACTGGGGGATTGGCTGTTGTCGGTGGAGCGAATTGCGTTCGTCGCCGCGCTTGTTTGGATGGCGGTCATAGCGGTGCGGTCGGTCAGGAAACTAAAGGTCGAGGGAGACGAGGGACGGGCGGCGTGGATCCTTGTCCTGTGGTTTGTTGTTCCGCTGGCCGTCTTTTTTGTGACGCAACTCTGGGTGTATCTGACGTACTTTGTGATTTTGTATCCTGTGCATTTTCTCGCGTGTGGGGCTGCCGTGGAAAAACTGCCCGCCAAACAGCGATGGGTTGCGCTCGGCGCCGTCGTCGTGTTGCTCGCCGGCAATGTGGTGTACATGCTGGATTATTATCGGTTTGTTGGGAACAATGGCGGTGCCCAGGGGACGTTTGGCTCGGGACTCGGTTACAAGCAACAAGCGTCGCGATTTCTGGCGGAGCAGGGCGGGAGCCGGTTGGAGCACGAGTGCGAACTCCAGCTTGCTTTGGCAGCAAGCCAGTCACAGGAAGAGCGGGCCAAGTTTACCAAGGAGTTGGGGCAACCGACGTTCATAGAATTGAACCATGAAGGGCGGCCCGAATTACCTCAGATGGAGTGGCCGTTGTTCATTACGCAGGCTCCCGTGAATGAATCAACAACAGAGACCAACACCGTATTCCTGCTCGTGGACGGCAACCGCGAGGCCTTGCAGCCGCAGCAATGGCAACAATTAGCAGCCTATCCCGGGACGAACTTCGGACCAATCCACATTTATTTCGTGAAACGCTGATGGACTTTCCATTCAAAACGGCGCGTGAAAAGGCAATCGCGGTCGCTCTCATCGGGCTGTGGGTGTTGCTGTATCTGCCCCATTTGCGAACAAGCCCGAATTGGTACGGGGACGAAGGGGAGTGGATGGACAAGTGCTGGACGTTCATCCACGGCACGCCGCGGGTGGGACCGATCATCAACGATTTTGTTTTCCCGTATCCGTACCCGCCGCTCTACATGCTGATCAACGGCGCATTGCTGCGTGTGTTCGGAAACGACATCCTTGTCGGGCGAGCTTTGGGTGCCGTGACGGCGCTGGCGGCAGCGGCGATTTTGTTTTGGATCGGAACACGCGTGCGCGACAAGAGTTTCGGGTTCTTATGTGCGGCTGCATTTCTCGTCTACGAACAGGCCGACGTTAACTTTCGCTGGGTACGGTCGCACCCTATGACAGGGACGCTCGCGCTGGCTTCCGCGGGCTTCCTCATCTGTTATCTGCAAAACAAACGGCTTAAGGACTTGGTTTGGGCGGGTGTCATGTGTTCGGTGGCGACGGCGACGAATTATTACGCCGTGGGAATGATACCCGCAGTCATCGTCGCGGCGATTTGGGTGAATGCGCGCCGGCTCCGTGAGATGAGCGCGTGGCGGGACATCGTGATCGGCGCAGCGACCGCAGGCGCGTATGGCACAGTATTCGTGCTCTGGTACCTGGCCACAAAAGGCGGTGTACAGCATTTGCACGAACAATTGCATCGGTTGGGCGCGATGACTTCGCAACCGGCCTCGTTGCCCGAGGTGTTTGCCCGCGTTGGCAGGTTTATTTTCATGACGCCCACGCGTGTCGGGCCAACTGGGCTGGAAGGACACGATTGGTGGCTCATGGCGGCGGCAGCAGGGCTGATCGCGTTTCCGGTGGCGCGGTTGCGCGTATGGCTGGTGTTGTGGGTGTTGTTGTTGATGTACCCGGTATTTCGCAAACAGGACAACGTCTCCATGTTTTTTTATCCGGCAACCATCTTCCTTCCGTTGATGGCATTGGGAGTGGCGGGTGCAGCCGAACAGACGGGCCGATTGGTGGCATGGGCGGTGGGCAAAAAGCAATCACGTGACCTGTGGCTGTTGCCCGGCGTCATCGCGTGCGCCCTCTGGGGATTTGTGACGTTGCAGGGGTCGCTGGGGCACTTTAACACGATGATCGATGCCTTCAGCCAGCATTCTGTGCCGGAGGCGGAAGCGGCATTGCGGTACGTCAACGATCACGCGGGCACGGATGGGTTTATTATGCTGCCGAAGCAGATTTTTTGGCTCGTCAAAGGCGAGCGCAAGAGTATGTTGTCACATTGCGTGACGATTGAAGGCCTGACAAACGATGCCTGGCCTGTGCCGATCCCTCGGGAATTTTTCTGGTTCGATTGCGGTTGGCAGAACGCCCAATATCTGGTACTTGCGTCGGGCATCACACGTGGCGGCCAGCCGCGCGGGATTGATTTGATCTACACCCGGGGGTTAAAAGGTGTTCAGGATGTGATCGACGGGGTGCTCGGCGAGAAATGGCCGGTTGTTTACACGGGCGGGGAGCAGGTGGCGGTCGTGTCGGTTGGAGGGGGAAAGAGCTGGCCGGTCGCTGTGGAGGGCGAATACATCGTGTTCGGCAATCCGCGATTTGTGAAGGGAACGCAGCCAGCGCAATGAGAAGCTAAAGAGAGAAGCTCATGGAGAAACGGGCATTAGTCATCATTCCGACGTACAACGAGAAGGAAAACGTCCGCGGCATTGTCGAAATGGTGCTGCGACAGTCACCCACCATCGAAATCCTGATCGTGGATGACAATTCACCTGACGGGACGGGAAACATCGTGGAAGAGATGGGGCGATCGGAACCCCGTCTGCACTTGTTGCGGCGCGCGGGCAAGATGGGCCTGGGCACTGCATACCTGGCTGGATTCAAATGGGGATTGGAAGGCGGCTTTGATTTTCTGATCGAAATGGATGCGGACTTTTCGCACGATCCCAACGAGCTTCCGAATTTGCTGAATGCTGCAGAAGAAGCGGACCTGGTGTTGGGCTCGCGCTATGCGAACGGCATCCGCGTGGTCAACTGGCCGTTGTCGCGGCTGATGCTGAGCAAAGGCGCAGCCTGGTACGTGCGGATCATCACCGCTTTGCCCGTGACGGACCCAACAGGCGGATTCAAGTGCTTTCGACGCGCGGTGCTGGAATCCATCGACATGGAGCAGGTGCGCAGCAATGGGTATGGGTTTCAGATCGAAATGACCTACAAAGCCTGGATGAAAGGCTTTCGCATTGCGGAGGTTCCCATCACCTTCGTGGACCGGTATGCAGGACAATCTAAGATGTCGGGCAAGATCGTCTGGGAGGCGCTGTGGATGGTGTGGTTGCTGGCGTTTTCCCACGGGTTCCGCCGGTCTCCTCCCAGGCAGGCCCAGGCGCAGCGTGATTCTTTCCGGATGAAGGCGTCCTGAGTATGAGCGATCCGCCAGTGCAGGCTCCGTCGCCGCGGGCTGCAGGGACGGGGAAGGGAATCGATGGAAGTTTCTGGAGTAATCGGGACCTGGTTGCCTCCGGTGCAGCCACGCTGGTTTCCTTTGCGTGTTACATCTATACGTTGGCGCCCAGTGTGACCCTGGACGATTCGGGTGAATTGCTCACGGCAGCGCATCACCTGGGAGTAATCCATCCGCCTGGGTATCCTCTCTGGACGATTCTCGCGTGGGCTTGGCAGCGGATACTTCCCTTCGGCAACATCGCATGGCGAGTAAATCTGCTATCAGCGTTGTTCAGCGCGCTGGCTGTCGGGTTGACGACGCTGTTGATTTCCCGAAGCGGACGCTCCCTGCTGGCGGGGGCCAGTTTCTTGCAGAACGGCGTTGCCGTCCGGTCGCAGGAACTGATTGTTTTTGGTGGTTCGGTTTCGGCGGGACTGATGCTGGCGTTTTGTCCGGCGATGTGGTCGGAGTCGGTGGTTACGTCCGTCCATGGGCTGAACGTACTCTTGTTGATGGTGATCCTGATCGTGCTCTACCGCTGGAGTTGTGAGCCTGAGGTTCGATGGCGGCTGTATCTGGCCGCATTCATATGGGGTGTGGGACTGACGGAAGACCAGACACTGATGTTGCTGGTGATCGCGTTTTCAGCGTTCATTTGGTTCGCCGACGGAAGACTGGGACGAGACTTGCTCGTTTCAGTCCTGTTGACCATCGTAGTGGTTGTTTTCATCATGTCCTTGAACAAGGCCAGTCTGGTGCGCCAGGGTTCCCTGTCTGCAATTGTGTTTCTCGGGCTCTCCGTCGGATGCTGTGTCTGGCTCTATTTATTGTTGCGGGAAGGGCCCGGATTGATGCAGCGCTGGCCGCAGGTACTCATCCTGTACCTGGCTGTTGTTTTGGGCCTGGCATTTTACCTTTACGAACCGCTGTTTTCGCGGACGAACCCACCGATGAATTGGGGACACACGGGCCGGTGGGATGGACTCGTCCACCACATCATCGGCAGCCAGTACGAGAAAGTACACATCGAACGCTCGGCACTTCAGTTCTGGGGGCAGCTCAACCTGTTGTTCGACGATCTGCAACAACAATTCAATGTCGTCTACGCATTGCT
>CAZAQZ010000243.1:0-3475 GCA_964487175.1 uncultured Verrucomicrobiota bacterium
CTCCCGGTTGCCAACTTTCAGCACGTGGGCTGTCACAGGAGTGCGATGCTTCGGGGGCGGAGGCGGTGGCGGAGATGGAGGAGTGGCGACTGGCTCGGCCGTTGCCGGAGCGGACGGAGCCGGTGAAGCAGGTGCTGGCTTTGTTACGACCTGCTCCTGTGGCGGAGGCGGTGCGGCGCTGGTCACGGGCGGCGGCGGCGCAGGTGACGATTCGACTGGCCTTTGTGTTTCCTGTGGTACGGCAGGCTGAGCGGCAACGACATTGATGGGCTTGGAGCGCACGGTCAGATCTTGTTCGATCTGGACGATGGCAAGCCGGACGTCTTCGCGCTGCTGTTTCTTGGGAACCAAATCGAGATATTTGCGGTAATGGTTCATGGCCGCCTGTTTTTGGCCGAGGTAGTGTTGCTCCAGAACAGCCAGATTCAAGTAGGCGGGGGCAAAGGAGGAGTCGGCGCCGAGGCACATGTCGAAGTACCGCCGGGCCTTAACGTAGTCATGCTGGCGGGTACTGACAACGCCCAGATCGTTGAGCGCATCAAGCGAGTCGGGTTTTAGTTGGACGTATTTACTGAGCACCTGCTCCGCCTGCGCCCAAGCCGACGAACGCATATACGCCACGCCTAGATAATACGTCGCGTCCGAAGCCGTCCCATCCGCTTGTATTGCCTGCCGCAGATGCGTGATGGCATCTTCGGATTTGCCCTGCTCGAGTTCGATCACGCCGAGATTGTAATAGGCGGGGACGTAATTAGGATCGAGCTGGACAGCCTCTTGAAAGGCATGGATGGCCTCGTCGGGCTTGTCGTCACGAAGCTCGCAGACGCCAAGAAAATTCAGCGCTTGGGCGGTGGGAGGAGCCCCCGCGAGTGCCTTGTCGAAGCAGCGAGCTGCCTTGGAGAACTTCTGTTCCTTGAAATAGGCAACACCCCGTTGAAAATTCTGCTCAGGCGTGCGGCTACAGGCGACAAGCGTGGCCAGCAGCCCCGCGGCGACGAAAAGTTTTCTCCCTGTTTGATTCATGCGGAACGTGACAAAGGAACACGCGCATCTTATAATCGTCTGCGGATTTCGCAACAAAAATGACTGACTGGGATATTCAACCGCGTTCGAGCGTTTGCACGGCCTGCCAACGGCCGTTTGGCGACAAACAGACGTATCACACATTACTTTCCATGAGTGGGGAAGGGTATGCCCGCCGCGATTTGTGCGCGGGTTGTTATACGGGCGCAACGCGGGACGGCGTGATTTCCTACTGGCAGGGGGAATACAAGCTACCGCCACCGCCCGCACCGGAAGCAATTCAAAAGGACACAGCGGAAACGCTGTTGAGGAAACTTGTGGAGTCAACTGACCCCGATCACACGGCAGCCCGTTACATCCTGGCGGTCATGCTGGAGCGGAAGAAGATTCTGCGACACCGCGACACAGTGCGTGACGACAGCGGCGAGGAAACCCTCATTTACGAGCACGCTCAAACAGGTGAATCATTCACCGTCCCCGATCCGTATTTGCGCCTCGACCAACTCGAAGAAGTCCAGCAGCGCGTGATGGAATTGCTCCATCCGGCGTCGTCGGACCCGAAAAATGCCGAGGCCGGGCCCTCGAAGAGCCCGGCCTCGAACAGTTCTGTTCCTTGATGCTGCTTAGTTGACTTTGACTTCGATCTGTTTCGGCTTGGCCGCTTCAGACTTCGGCAAGGTCACCTGCAACACGCCGTCCTTGAACTGCGCGCCGATCTTTTGGGCGTCCACAGTCGTGGGCAGCCCGATCGTGCGCGAGAACGAACCGTAGGCGCGCTCCTTGTGATGATAGTTGGCGCCCTTGTCCTCGGCTTCGTGTTTCTTCTCGCCTCTGATGGTGAGATAGTTGTCTTCAAGAGTGACGCTGACGTCGTCCTTGGTCAAGCCAGGCAGCTCGGCCTTGACGACGTAGTTGTCCTTGTCCTCGGCGACATCAATCGCAGGGGCGAACAATCCATTCAAATCCCGTGTCGCAGTGCGACCCAAGGAAGTATTGAACAGTCGGTTCATCTCCTGTTGGATGTCGGAGAGGTTGGCGAACGGATCCCAGAGATCCTGTCTCGGTGTCCATCGTATCAGTGCCATAACACTTCCTCCTTTCATATTCATGATGTTCTTACGGAAATCCCGTTTAGCATCGCATGTGCCTGACAAATTATGAGATGCGTAACCATCTGTTGTGTAATGACATGTGAATACACTCTTTCACTAAGACATTCGCGATTGAGTCAATCTGACCGAGCGGCAGTGTGACAGTCAGCAGGAGTATGGGACAGCATGACCCTGATTCTTGACAGTCATTAGGGCGCGCGATACAGTGCCAAGCCTTGCAGAGAATCCGGTGGCTAGGTAGCTCAGCTGGTAGAGCACTGCACTGAAAATGCAGGTGTCGGCGGTTCGATCCCGTCCCTAGCCACCATTTTTCCTTGTGGCGTTTATGAGCAGGCGACAGCAACCACGAAACCATGCTCAACTACTTTAGCTTTCTTACCGGCATCGCACTGCTGATGCTGGGCATTCACAGCCTGCGCCACGGCTCGGAACGGCTGTTCGGCGCTCGGCTGCGGCGGTTGTTGCAGTCGGCGACCAGAAGCAGGCTCCGCGCAATGGTCACGGGATTGGTGATGTCGCTGGTCATGCCCAGCAGCACGGCGGTGACGCTGCTGTCGGTGGAAGCGATCAATGCCGGTTACATGACGTTTCCGCATGTGCTGGCGCTGATGCTGGGCGCCAACATCGGGTTCACCGTCACCGTCCAGCTTTTGGCGTTCAAGTTTTACGTCTACAACGCCCTGTTCATTGCCGTGGGTGTGCCGCTGTACTTGTTCTCCAACCGTGTCACGGGGCGCGGGGCAGGGCAGGCGATCCTGGGAATCGGGTTCCTGCTGCTGGCACTGCAGATGTTGTCTGCGGGGACGGCGCCACTCAAACAGAGCATCGAAGTGGGCCGCGTGATGCGGGAACTATCCGATCACCCAATGGCGCTGGTGTTCTTTACGACGGTGTTGGAAATGGCGCTACAGAGCGCCACGGCCACGATTGGGATCAGCTTGGCGCTGTGCGCGCAGGGGGTGCTGCCGGTTGACGGCGCGCTGGCAGTCGTGCTGGGGTCGAACTTTGGAATCGGGCTGACGACGCTGATTGCGGGCTTTGCCCGGACGGACACGCGGCGGATGGCGGTGGGCAATTTGCTGTTCGAACTGATCGGATTGATCGTGTGCATACCGCTGATTCCTGTGCTGGCGCCAACGTTGCGGGCGATTAGTCCAGGCGGAGACACGCAATTGATCGCCAATGCCCATACCGCATTCAACGTAGCGCTGGCGGTGGTGTTTTTGCCGCTAGTGCCGTTGGTGGCGCGGTTGCTGGAGCGGTTTGTGCCGGCCCGGAAAGCCGGCGAGGAGGAATTTGGACCGCAGTATCTTGATCCTTCCTCCCTGAAGAGCCCGGGG
>CAZAQZ010000243.1:3485-5053 GCA_964487175.1 uncultured Verrucomicrobiota bacterium
GGGGCTGGCGCTGGCGGGTGCCACGCGTGAATTGCTGCGCATGGCGGACGTCGTGCAGGCTATGCTGCAACAGGCGCACCGGGCATTTCAGGAGGATAATCTCAAGCTGTGCGATCAGGCGCAGAAGGACGACGACAAGGTCGATCTCTTGAGCAACGAAATCAAAACGTACCTCAGCAAGCTCTCCGAGCAGGCGCTCAGTACGGAGGAGTCGCGCCGGGAAGTGGCTGTGTTGTCATTCTGCATCGAGTTGGAGAGCATGGGCGACATCATCGACAAAAACTTGGTCGATGCCGCCCGCAAGAAACTTGAGCTGGGGGTGAAGTTTTCCCAGGAAGGCTGGACCGAATTGGATGGATTCTTCCATGAGGTCGAAGACAATTTTGAACTGGCAAAGGAAGCATTCGCGAAACAGGACAGGGCATTGGCGGAGAAACTGTTGCAGAACAAACGACGCGTCAATGAGCACGAGCAGGAACTGCGCAACCGTCATTTCCACAGGCTGCACGAAGGTTTGGCTGAGACCATCGAAACCAGCGCCATCCATTTGGACGTGCTGACGTATCTGCGGGACATCAACTCGCACCTGACTTCGGTGGCGTATCCCATTCTCGATACCAAGGCTTCATGAGAGGAATAGTGGACACCGTAGTTTTCAAACCCGTCGACTGGTTCGCGCCGTTGAAGTGGGAAGACACGTTCGCTCTGGCGCAGCCGGTGGAAATCGATGTCGGCTGTGGCAAGGGAGCGTTTCTGTTGTGGGCTGCGCGGACGCGGCCGCAATCGAATTTTCTCGGCATTGAACGCCAGTTCGCGCGGCTGCGCAAGGTGGACAAGAAGATCCAGCGTCTCGGTCTGGACAACGTCCGGTTGATTCGTGTCGAAGCAGGATATTTGATCGGCAAACTGGTGCCGGCTGATTCCGTGGCGGCGTATCACATCTTTTTCCCCGATCCATGGCCAAAACGGCGGCATGCGGCGCACCGATTGTTCCAACCGGAGTTTGTGGCCGATGTGCATCGGACGCTGCGGCAGGGAGGGGCGGTGAACGTGGCGACGGACGACCCAACGTATTTTTTGCAGATCCAGAGCCTCATGAAACGAGTGGGCCAATTCGATGAGGTTGCTCCTGAGCGGTTGCCGGAAGAGGCGATGACGGAGTTTGAGCGGGTATTCCGGCAGAAGGGTCAGCCGATTTTTCGGAGTCGATACGTGCGTCAGGATCAGTGACCAAAAATCGTTTCTGTTGACCGCACGTCCTGTGCAGAGAACATGGGGCCGGCATGTTGGGAACCCCGGCTGTCCTGAACAACTCCTGCAACGCGCTTGATGGCGCGCGCCGAGTAGAACCTGACCAATCCGAGGGTGGTTTGCGGACCGAAGATCGTGACCATCACGGTGTCGTCGTCCACACCACAGGTGAAGATTTGTGTGTGATGACCTTCCTGGTGGAGCGCGCTGAATTCGGGTTCTCCGATACGGTGGGCCAGTTCCTTCGTAGCGGCGAAACTGCCGGCTGCCAACGCTGCCACGATTGTGGGATCGGAATTCTCTGGGATGGTGCCATG
>CAZAQZ010000244.1:0-5052 GCA_964487175.1 uncultured Verrucomicrobiota bacterium
GCCGGACGCGGTCGTCTGTGCGTACGAAACGTAGACGTGGTTTGGGTTTGTATCGTCCACCGCGGCCATGGGACTGTCCATAATATTTCCGTCGTTACAGCGATCCAGTCCCGGGAGGGGGCAAAAAACCAGGCCCGCCGCCGAGCCGGGTTCGCCCGAGCCGGTGCCCGAAGCGAGCACGTCGTACGACGATTGCAGAACGAACCCACTGGCCGCGGAACTGTACTTCTTCACGCGGATGCCGTCGCGGTTGCCCCCGATGGCATAAGTCACGTAGACGAAGCTGTCCGGGCCCACCGTGATTCTCGGGAAATCACCGCCGCTGTCGACCACCAATGGCGCGGTCCAGCTCGCGCCGCTGTCGGTGGAATAGGTGATCAGCGCACCGATGCAACCCGGCGCGCAATTGCGAAACACCGAATACACCTGATCGCCGCCCCCGGGTCCGGAGGCGAAACGGTCGGCCGCTATGTGCTCCTGGTCAGGCAAGGTGCAGCCGGGGCCATTGGTGGAACACGACACGGCGTCTACGAGAAAAACAAAGTTTGTGCCGCCATCCGTTGAACGGCCGATTTGCGTGGTATTGCTACCCGCACCCGATCCGATGTTAGCATTGTAGAAAGCATGGCTGGCGCCGACCGCGAGTGAGTTGTCGTTGAGATTGGGAACATGGGCAGTGGCGAACGTCTGACCGGCGTCGCCTGAAACATCGGCCCCGCCGTTGCCGGCGATGACGATACTGCGCCCATCGCTGGAAGCGGCTACCTCAATCTCGCCGCGGAATATGGGCAAAGGGATTGCCTGCCCCGGAGATGTCGGCGACGGAGATGCCAGCGCCGAGGCGCTGATCGGAATGAGTCCAGGGGATGCGTTCCCGGAAGGCTTTGCTGGCTGTGATAGGAGTGGGTTGCTCTCGGGACCCGGCGGAACTACTGTGGGAGCGCTCGAAGACGGGTGCATTTCCAGGTCCAAACGTTCCCGCGCGACCTGGATGGGATCACCCGTCACGCTGAACGTCAGCGCCTGTCCGATTGCCTGGGCGTCATCGGCCACGGTGATGGCAGCCGTCAGCGGGATGCTGGTTTCCAGACGCACAAGTGTCGCACCTGCCGCAATCGCAGTGGTCACACGCAGTTCGGCATCGGGAACTTCGGGTCCCTCGTCGTCACCTTGATGTCCCACGCGCGCCACGAATCGCCTTTGCAGTGCGGGCCAGCCGCCGATGATCAAGAATGCGGGGCGTCCCTCTTCTTCGGCGGCGATGCTCCTGAGTTGGCGCAGTGCTTCGGCGTGGCTGGGGTATTGCTCGTGAGTCACAACCATCTGCGCCAACGGGCCATTGTCAGGCGCGGCCAGTTTTTCGGCTGGCACATTAAACAAATCGTACCCGTTGCGAAGCTGCCGCGGACCGACCGACCATGTTGTCGGGTAGGGGATGCCGATCGACATCTCCTTGGCCTGGACGTTGAGAATTGGCAGGCCATTGGACACCGTTTGAGCGCCGGAGTTTTGCACGAACATCGCCATCTGTGCAAGGAGCGTGATGGTGATGGAATGGAAGATCGCGCGAGTCGAAAGCTTCATGTTATATCTCCTTGGTTCGATGATCCCGGTTGGATGGAAGAACTCACGTGGGGAGACAAATCTGACGGGAACCCACTGGCGAATGCACGGATGTCTGCGCAACCACAATCGGCTGGTTGACGAGCGAAAAAATCAGCTCCCGACCCGCAGTCTAACGCCATCTCTGCTTCTCCTCGGAAACAGCGTCCCACTCTGTTTCCAGCAATCTCTGCCACTTGGTGAGTCACGCCAACGTCGCTACGCCGCAGACCGTAATGTGAAGACATATGCTTTGTCAAGAAATGTCCGCCGTCGCCGAAACGCGGATGCGGTTGTGCTGGATCGCGGGGCGAGATCTGTCGAGAATCGCGTTGATGCAGTCGATTTGGCGTAGAAATATGGGACAGTTTCTGCAGGGACGGTGGGTGCAAAGCGGGGAGGGTGCGGACGGCGGGTGGGGGACGGGTGAATTTGGGAGTCGGCGCAGGCTGAAGCCTGCCGCTACAGGGCGGAGCCCTCAACAAATTCAAGTTGACAGGAAGGTATGCTATGTGCATACTTACGATGATGTATATGGATGTATTGTGCATAAGAGTGCGGGTCGATGGCCCCGGAAACGACGGCAGGCGGAGCGCCTGCCCTACAAAACGGACGGCAATCCGTGTTGTAGGGCGACCGCCCCGGTTGCCAATTCAGGAATGGCAGCAATGTGGCTCGTTGCTTCACGGGCAACCGTAAAAAAGGAAGCTAGTGTAAGCTAATGTAACCTAGTGAAGGTTAAAAAATGATTTTGCGCGGGTTTCGGAAGGTGACAAGTTGTCAATAATTGCCGGGAAAAGTGGCAATCGCTCTTTGAAAATTATAGAAATCGGGTGTCTGCATGACAAACGGCCCGCGGCGCTTTCGGCGGAAGCGCCCTGTCAAGAACGTGACGCTGCCCCGTCCGACGCCGGTTCAGTTAAGGCCAGTTAAGGCTAGTTAAGCCTAGTTAAGGCTTGGTTTTTTTCTGGGGTCTGAAAATGGCCGGTTTTGGGGGGGGCGGGAAGTCCGAGTCAAGCTTGGGTCGGCTCCACACATCACGGTTCGATATCCAAATATGTCGCACGCGGAGAGTCGACCTCAGCAATGCGATGCTGCGCTGCACAAAACTCACCTATCCGATCAATGTAATAACTGGATTGCCTGCGTCATCAAGGGCACGGAACGGTTGTGACCGGGACTGATTCCGCATTCTGGCAGCCATTGCTGTCCGTGATCACCAGCGTGTAGGTGCCGCCAAGGCTCACGGTGTTCGACGGGGCGATCAAGCCGTTGTTTTGCGGACCGAGCCACAAATACTGAACCATCCCCGCCGGACCGGACAAGGTCGTGTTCGAGCCCTGGCAGATTGTCCGGATACCGAAGATATTGATGGCTGGCGTCGGGTGGACGGTGAGGAAGACGCTGCAGGTATTGGTCAGTCCCGCGCCATCAATCTGCTGCATCGTGTACGTGCCCTGGGTTCCAACCCGAATGGACTTGGCTGTGGAGCCGTTTTGTTCGGGACCGGTCCAGAGGTAACTGGACATCCCGTTAGCACCGGTCAGGATCGACGTGAGTCCCTGGCAGATCGTCAGGTCGCCCGCGTCGCCCGAGACCGTGATGGTGCACGGAGCGGGCGTCCTGTTCTGGACCGTCACGGAGCCGGTGTTTTGGCAACCGTTGCTGTCGACGATATTCAGTGTGTACGTGCCCGCGGTGATGACGACGTTTGAGCGCGTGGCGATGCCGTTGTTCTGCGGGCCGGTCCAATACTGGCTTACCATTCCATCCGGCCCTACCAAGGTCGTCGGCAGGCCGTTGGTGATGACCAGATTTCCGGAGATCGTGGCGATAGGCAGGGGGTTGACCACCACGGTCACGCTGCAGCAATTGGTCGAGCCGTAGTATTGCGCCTGGGTGCAGGTATAGGTGCCGGCGGTGCGGACGACAATGGTCTGTACCGTGGCGCCGTCCTGCTCAGGCCCGTGCCAGGTATATGTTTTCATTCCATTGGGAGCGGTGAGAATCACGGCCTGTCCCTGGCAGATGGTCAAGCCGTTCGGGCTACCCGATACCTGGATGGCGCAGACGGAGGGCTGGGTGACTGTGACGGTGAAAGCGCAGCTTGCCTTGTTGCCGGAGGTGTCCGTCGCGGTGCAATTGACATTCGCCGCGCCCTGCGGGAAGACCGAGCCCGAAGGAGGCGTGCAAGCGACCGTTGCACCCGGGCAATTGTCACTGATGGCGGGCGCCGGCCAGTTCACGACGGCGCTGCACTGGCCGGGGTCGGAGCCGCTGACGATGTTGGCCGGACAGGTAATCGTCGGCGGCTGATTGTCCACCACCGTCACCTTGAAGCTGCAACTGTTGGTGTTGCCGGAGGAATCCGTTATGGTGCAAGTCACGGTGTTGGTGCCCTTGTCGAACGCGCTGCCTGAAGGAGGCACGCAAGCGACCGTTGCGCCCGGGCAATTGTTCGTAAAGATGATGGGCGGCGGCCAATTCACGACGGCGCTGCAGAGGCCGGGGTCGGTGGTGGTGGCGATGTTGCCCGGGCAGGTAATTGTGGGCACGAAGCCCATGCCTGAGGCGGTCAAGCCAACGGACGGCGAGACCGGGTCGTTGCTGGGGATCGTGAGCGTGGCCGACTGGGTGCCCGGGCTTGTCGGCGCAAATTCGACCTGGAAGGGGAAACAAAAGCCTGCGCTGATGGTCACGGGGTAGCCCGACGACGGTGTGGTCACGGAGATTTCCGAGCTTGAAGAGGTGATCGTGCCGACCTGGAGATCTGCCGTGCCTGTGTTACAGACGGTCAGTGTGCCGCTGTTCATTCCGCCGTCGCAGGTGTCAGGGAGCGAAACGTTGCCAGGGATCTGAATTTGGGGTACGCAACAGACAATCTGTCCCGTAAAGTAAACTGTTAATCCCACGAGATTCCCTTCCGGGTCCGTCGCGGAGGTCCAGGCATTGAACAACCGGCCACCTTCTGCGGCGATACCGTTGTAGTCGCCGTATTTCGGGCCACCGCCGTCGGTTTGGCAGGGGGCAGCGGCGCAGTTCGTGGGCATGGAGAAATCGCATCGCGTATTTGAACCCGAGCACACGCCTGCGTACTGCGGCTGTAACGAACAGGACACGGAGTCGTTCGTTGAGCGTGGATCCCACGGCCAGCCAGCACCACAGTTCGAATCGGCCACAGGAGAGACCTTGAACTCGGAACCGGCAACGAGATTGCCGCTGCCATCGAGTGACGCGCTCCCGCTATAGAACTCTGTCAGACTGTTATCAATCGAACTGTTCGCCGCGCGACGGTCATACCATGATACTCGCGCTGCGCCGCCGACCGCGGCTAGCCAGGGCATGTACCGGCGTGCCGGAATCGCCAGGTTCAGCCGCACAATGCGCCCACCCGGGAACGTGGCGCCACCGTCGATCGAATCCTGGACATAGATATTCTCGTTGCCGGAC
>CAZAQZ010000245.1:0-5035 GCA_964487175.1 uncultured Verrucomicrobiota bacterium
GTCGCGGGAGTGCTTGCGGTTGTAGTCGTGTTTTGGTGGCTGTCCGCACCGGGCGTCGGATCCCAGCCGGGAGGACCGATTTTGCGGACTCGCGCGAATATGAAGATGCTCTCAATCGCGCTAGACCTCTATCGCGAAGAATTTGGACTTTATCCACGTGACGTGCGCGCGCTGTACGACAATCCCAAGGGCATCATTATTCTCTCAAAGGACTCTGCAGTTTGGCTGGATTCGTGGGGTCATCCTATCGAAGTGCGATTAGACCCCGGCGGTCAGTGGTATGAGATTAAGTCTTTGCGTGCGAACCTTATTATTACAAATAGCGTCCATGACAATGAAACTGCTGGCAGTCCAGTGAAGTAACGAGGCGCCCAAAGGGTTAGACCCGCATTCCGCTCGTCCTCGATACCGACGGGGCGGTTTCCTGTTACTCTAAGATTTGGTCGCTTTTGACGAGTTACAGCCAATGTAACTAAACTAACAGATTTTACTATCCTAGCTTATCTCGTTATGCTACCGTGCCGGGCAGAATGCATCGAAGAAGAATAGGTCCGAACGCGGAAGCGGCCGCCGCTGTTTGTCGGTTGGCCGGAGCGGCTTCGCGTCAAGCCCGCCAGGGACGCAACGAGTCCTGCTGTTATTTAAGAAATCCTTTGCGTGCATCGCGTGCCTTGCGCGAGACCTCCTCTCTTGATGCCAATTCTTCCAGCACGGCTCGCCCTCCAGACGACTCAGTTTTAGATGGTGCGGTCGCGGAGAAAATATTGACACATCTTTGGCTGTTTCGTGGACTCAACCGAGCCGGCCAACGAAAATTGCAGCCTAATGTAGCCTAATGAAACCTAATGAAGGTTTAAAAAATTTCGCGCAGATCCCAAAGAGGCGTTACAGCCACTTGTATGGCAAGAAAAATGTGGCGGGGCGCATTTCCCCGTCCCTTGACACAGGGGGGTCAACTTGTTAGCGTCTCCCCCCAATGTGCCGAAGCCGCGCACGGCGCGGAGCGGGGAACCCGGGTCGCGGAGAGAACGCTCCAGTTCAATTGGAGCGGCAGGCGAGAGGAAACCTTTAGAGACACGAATGGTTCAATCAGACCAAACCGATTCATCACCGCGCAAGCAGACATCGACCCACCTGCCGACCACGCTGTGGGGCAAGACATGCCGCCTGGTGATGGGCGCGCCGCGCAACCTGCAGGATCCCGGGCTGGCCCACAAGATTTCGCTGATCGCGTTCCTGGCCTGGGTGGGACTCGGCGCCGACGGTCTGTCGTCCTCCGCGTACGGACCTCCGGAAGCTTATGTAGCGCTGGGTGACCACGTCTTTTTGGCGGTGGGACTGGCGGCGGCGACCGCGCTTACGGTCTTCATTATTTCGTACGCCTACAGCCGCATCATCGAACATTTCCCGCACGGCGGTGGTGGTTACGTGGTGGCGACGGAACTGCTGGGCAGTTCAGCCGGCGTGGTTTCCGGTTGCGCGTTGCTGGTGGACTACATCCTGACGATCACCGTCTCGATCGCTGCCGGCGCCGAAGCGGTCTTCAGTCTCGCGCCATTAGCATGGCAGCCATACAAACTGCCGGTGGAATTTGGCTCGATCGTTTTTTTGACGGTCATGAACCTGCGGGGTGTGAAGGAATCGGTTTCGATGCTGGTGCCGATCTTCCTGACGTTCGTGGTGACGCACATCATCCTGATCGGCGGCGGTCTGTTCACGCACGTTCCCAACATGCCCGCGGTCGCGCACGACGTCCGGTTCGGATTTCGGGATGCCCTGATGCTGATGGGCGGATGGGGACTGTTCAAGCTGTTCCTGCGCGCCTATTCAATGGGCGCCGGAACGTACACAGGAATCGAAGCCGTCTCCAACGGCCTGGGCATCATGCGCGACCCGAAGGTCGAGACGGGCAAGCGCACCATGACCTACATGGCCGTGTCACTGGCGCTGACCGCCGGAGGGTTGCTGCTTTGCTACTTGCTATTCCGGGTGCACCCTGTCGAGGGCCGCACTCTCAACGCTGTGCTGGCCGATCAATTCGCGGGCGGCTGGCACATCGGTGTGTTGCCGGTGGGCAAATGGTTTGCCGCGATCACGATTTTATCCGAGGCGGTGCTGTTGTTGGTCGCCGCGCAGACCGGTTTCATCGACGGCCCGCGCGTGATGGCCAACATGGCGGTGGATTCCTGGCTGCCGCGCCGGTTTGCGGCGTTGTCGGACCGGTTGACGATGCAGAACGGGGTGCTGCTGATCGGCGTCTCGGCGGCGCTGGCATTGTGGTACACGAAAGGGAAGATCGACACGTTGGTGGTCATGTACAGCATCAACGTCTTTGCCACGTTTTCGCTGTCGGAGATGGGTATGGTCCGGTTCTGGATCCGCCATCGCAAGACCGACCCGCATTGGAAGAAGCATCTGCCCGTGCACGCCACGGGCCTGGTGTTGTGCATGTCGATCCTCGTCGTCATGCTCAGCGAGAAACTCAGGGAAGGCGGCTGGATCACACTGGTGGTGACGATGATCTGCATTGGCGTGTGCTTCATCGTCCGCCGCCATTACCGCGATATCGTCAGGCGCGTGCGCGAAGTCGAAAGCTCGCTGGAGGATATTCCCGCCGACGCGCATCATACGGCGCCTGAGTTCGACCCGAGGAAACCCACAGCGGTCATCCTCGTCGGCGGTTACGCGCGGCTGGGCATTCATTGCATGCTGAACATTTTCCGGCTGTTCCCGCAGGTGTTCCGCAACGTCGTCTTCGTCTCGGTCGGCGTGATCAATTCCGAGTTTTTCAAGGGAGCCAACCAAGTCGAGGAATTGCAACAGAAGACCACCGAATCGCTCGCGCGCTACGTCGAGTTGGCCGGCCGGCTCGGCGTCCCGGCGCGCTCGGAATTCCGGGTGGGCACCGACGTGGTGGCCGAGGTGTCGGATATGTGTTTGGAATTGCACGACCAATACCCCCGCGCCGTGATGTTCGCCGGGGAGTTGGTGTTTGACGAACCGCGCTGGTACGACCGGCTGCTGCACAATGAGACGGCGTTTGCCATTCAACGCCGGCTGCGGTTTGCCGGCGTGCCGATGGTGATCCTGCCCGTCCGCCTGTTCCGCAAAGGTCCGCCCAAACCCGTGGAGGTTTAATGGTCAGGACAAGCCGGCCAATTCGCCCTTCTCAATGCGGATGGCGCGCTGGGCAAACGCGGCGGCTTTCTCGTCGTGCGTCACCATCATCACCGTCACGCCGCGCTGGCGGTTGACGGCCTGGAGCAATTCCATCACATGCGTTCCCGTTTCACGATCCAGGTTGCCGGTCGGTTCATCGGCGAGGATGATCTTCGGGTTGTTCACCAGCGCCCGCGCGATGGCCACACGCTGGGCTTCGCCGCCGGAAAGCTGGTCGGGCTTGTGCATCACGCGTTCGCCCAGCCCGAATTCCTCCAACAACGTCCGGGCGCGCACGCGCCGGGTGCGTTCGTCCACGCCCGCGAACACCAGCGGCATCGCCACGTTATCGAGCGCGGTGTAGTAGCTGGGCAGGTTGAAGAACTGGAACACAAACCCGATGGTGCGATTGCGAAAGGCGGACATTTTCTGGTCGTCGAGCTGGCGAAGGTTCTCGCCGGAAACAATCACCTGACCATCGGTCGGCGTCAACAAACCCGCGATCAACTGGATCAAGGTCGTCTTGCCGGAACCGCTCGGTCCCATGATGGCGACGAAGCTGCCTTCGGGGATGTCGAGTTTCACGCGATGCAGCGCCTGGATGCGTTCGCTGCGCAACCGGTACTCGACGCTGACGTTTTCCAGATGGATCATGATCGTCCGTATAGTTTGCTCACTCGTTTCAGGAGAGTCAATGCTTCTAAATACTGTCGGGGTTTTCAGATTGCTCACGGCCGCCCGGTGGCACTAGAGTGTGTCCGATTCCTATGAGCGGATTGACTGACAAACAGGACGCCTACGGCCACATGATGTACGACTATTTCCGCAGCCGGGCGCGGAATTGCGAAATGATAGAGCGGGACGATGGATACCTGGATGGTTCCATTTCCGGACCCGGGGGCTATTTCGCCGAACACAAGGACTGGCATGAACTCGAGAAGCGCGCGATCCGGTTCGCGCGCGGCCGCGTGCTGGATGTCGGCTGCGGCGCGGGGCGTGTCGCGTTGTATTTGCAGCAGCGCGGACACAGCGTGCTGGGCATTGATGTTTCGCCGCTGGCGCTAAAAGTCTGCAAGCTGCGCGGTGTGAAACACACCCGGCTCATGTCGATCACCGGGGTCAGCCGCCGGCTGGGAACCTTTGACACCATTGTGATGTTTGGGAACAACTTTGGTTTGTTCGGCGGTTTCAATCGCGCGCGCTGGTTACTGCGGCGATTCCATCAGATCACCTCTCCCGGCGCCCGCATCATCGCGGCGACCAACGATCCGTACCAGACAACCAACCCCGACCATCTCGCCTATCACCGGCGCAACCGCAGCCGCGGCCGGATGGGAGGACAGGCGCGGATCCGCGTCCGTTACCACAGATACACCTCGCCCTATTTCGATTACCTGATGGTGTCGAAGGACGAGTTGGGAAGAATCGTGCGCGGGACTGGCTGGAAGATCGGCGGGTTCGTCAGGTCCAAAGGATCGCTGTATATCGCGATCCTGGAACGCAAGCCAAGTTGACCGTGGGGGCGGTCCTTTTCCGTCACTTCACATGCACCGTGAGCTTGCCGACGCCGACGTTTCCTTCCTCGTCGGTGGCGCGGACGGCAATGTAATGGTCGCCCGTCGCCAATGCCGGCAGTTTCACTTCCAGAAGTTCTTCGCGGTCGTCGAACACGCCGTCTTTTGGCGCGAAGTATTTCCAGTCACCGCCGTCGACCGAATATTCCAGAAACTGGATCAAGCTGAGATTGTCCCGCGCCATGCCCGTCAGCGTACCTTTGCCGGAATCGTAAGCGAGCTGCGTCACATCGGGTCGCGTGTTATTCACTTTGAACGAGTCGCTGACCTTCTCATCGGTCAGCGCTTCCCCGGCGGGATTG
>CAZAQZ010000246.1:0-5016 GCA_964487175.1 uncultured Verrucomicrobiota bacterium
ATTGGGCGATGGCGCCGTTGTTGAAGATGGCGTTGTTCTCGACGAGGTAATTCTGTTCATAACTGCCGACGGTGTAGCCGTGGATGCCGAGGCCAAATTGGTTGAAGATGATGTTGTCCGACATCGTCATCAATCCGTTCTGGTTCTGGACGTACAGCGCGTGGCCGTGGCCGCGATCAGGGGCGTCCCAACCATTATTATAAATCAGGCAGCCGTAGGCTTCGGCGTTGGTGGCGCCGGCGAACAAGCCAACGCCGCCACGACAGTCGTGGATGACCATGTTGATCAGTTTGACGCCGGGGGCTGAGATCTGACAACTGTTGGGGATGGGTAACTGCGTCGGCGTCGGGTCGGAACCGGTCTGGCTGGTGTAACGGGTGGTGTTGGTGCTGCGGAGTTCGAAATCCCAAAACCAGACGTAGCCGCCGCTGTCCATGTAGAGACAGTATTGATCGTAGGGGCCGGTGTATTGCGGGTAGGGGACTTCCTGGAAGATGGCGCGCTCGCCGGGATATTGGCGGACGATGATTGGGGCGCTGGGCGTGCCCTGAAGATAACATTGGATCGCCGGCCAGGCAGGGTTTTCGGGAATGTAAATGCCGCCCCGCAGCCAGAGCGTGTCGCCTGGTTTTACGGAGGCGGGCTGATTAAAGGCGGTATAGACGTCCCATGGATTATTGATGCTGCCGTCGCCGCCAGCGGTGCCCGTCGGAGAAATGTAAAAGGTCGAAGCCCGAACGGAGATCAAGCCGGACAAAAGGGAAAGGACAACCAGAGAGTATCGGATTACGACGGCGAGCCGTATTGTATTCCAACAACCTTTTTCAAGACGCTTCCGGAATCTTCCCCGATTCCCGCGCGCGCGACATGACGCTGTGCGACCCATAAAACCAAATACAAGCTACAAGTTAAGTCGTCCCAGCGACTTCGCAAGTCTTATTTTCGGTACCCGGGGATTTTTCTGACCAAGCCGTCAGCCAAAGCCGGATGCGATGGTCTATTTCTTGGCCGTTCCCTGCTTGTTTTTGGTGGCTGTGTATTGCAGCACGTTGTCCGACATGTAGGCGTAGAGAGGGTTCGTGTCGAAAATGACGAACACGGGCACGTGTACAGGCACATTCTTCACGGTCGCATTGGACAATCCGTTGGCGGCCCAATCGCCCGCGTAATTCCCCTTGAAGCTGACGTTGTAGGTCCAGCCCCTTCGTTTGCTGTAGGACACCGTGATGTTGCCGGAGGTGTTTCTGCCGCGGCCGTGCTTGTCCAGCGTGAACACCTGCTGAACGCTGCCCACCTGGACGGCCACGCTGACGCCAGTCGCTACCATGTCCGTGGGCAGATTCAAAATACCGCGCGACGAGAATGTGTCAGGGTGTTTGTGGCTGGCGAAGCTCACCTCGATTTTCTCGGTCGTCATGATCATCTGGCAGGCGGCCTGCACCGTCAGGACCTGGCTTGTCGAGCTGATCCCGTCGCTGACCGTCACCGTGACCTGGCGCGGCCCGCAATTGGTGAACGTATACGCCGGCGTATTGTTGGTGCTCAGTGTTCCATCGCCAAAATTCCACAAGCTGGTCGGAGTCCCGCCGGCATCGGACGTTCCGATGGTGAAGATCGTCGCTTCGTCAGTCGGTACAACCAAGGTCCCATCCCCAAGTTCCAATCCGCCAATCGCGGTCGGCGGCTGGGTGATCTTCGGGGGTGAGTCCACCACGATGGTGACATGGTCGCTCGTGGAAACCAACCCGTCGCTGGCCGTCAATTGCAGCACGTAGGTCCCATTCGTGGAGAACGTGGCCGTCGTACTGGCCGCTGCGGCATTACCGAATGTGACCGTGCCCGGGCCAGTCAGTTTGGTCCAACCCATTGTCAGTGGTCCAATCAATCCATCGTCCGAGACGGTGCCGTGCAGGGTCACGGAATTGACCGGCAACACGATGGCCTGGGCTGTGCCCGCGTTGACTACCGGCGGCAAATCCACCACGACCAGGAACGAGCAGGAAGCCGCATTGCCGCTGGAATCCGTAGCCGTGCAGTTGACCGTGTTTGTCCCCGCCGGGAACAACGAACCGGAAGCGGGCACGCAACCAACACTCACCGCGGAGCATTGGTCCGAGGCCGCCGGCGTCGCAAAATTCACCGCGACGGAAGTCTGACCAAGCGGCGCGGCCTGCAGTATGTTTTGCGGGCAGGTGATTTGCGGCGGAATCGTATCGTTGACAACAACCGTGCGGGTGACCGTGTTGGTTGTGCCGAAAACGTCGCCTACCGTGTAAATCAATTGATAACCTCCCAGCGCGCCGATGTTGGCCGATCCGCTGACTGTGATATCGCTCGTGAGATCGCCAGTGATGGCGGTTTGCGGCAAGGCGACGACAAGGTTCGAGGGCGTCATCGTTTGGCCGCTGCCGTCGTTGCCCCAGGCAACCACGGTGCCATCGGCCTGCAGGGCCAGGCTGTGCTCGTAACCCGCGGCAATCGCGACCACATTATTTAACCCGACCGGAACATTCGTCTGGCCGCTGCTGTTGTCGCCCCAGGCAATCACCGTGCCGTTGCCCAGCAACGCCAGGCTGTGCGCATGGCCCGCCGCGATGGCGGTCGCATTGATCACGTTCGCGGGGACGTTCGTCTGCCCGCTGCTGTTGTAGCCCCAACCGATCACGGTACCATCGCTTCGCAACGCCAGATTGTGAGCATCTCCCGCAGCGATAGCGATGACATTACCCACCCCCGCCGGAATATTGGTTTGGCCGCTGGAATTGTCGCCCCAGCCGATGACGCTGCCGTCCGTACGCAACGCCTGGCTGTGGATCTGACCGGCCGCGATGGCCGTCACATTGCTCAAACCGGCTGGGATATTGGTCTGACCACTGCTGTCATTGCCCCAACCGATGACGGTCCCGTCAGCGCGCAAGGCGAGGACATGCGAACCCCCCGCGGCAATCGCAATCGCATTGGTCACGCTCGCCGGGATATTCGTTTGACCATCAGAGTTATCGCCCCAGCCAATGACGCTGCCGTCATTTTGCAGCGCGAGGCTGAAGGTGCCGCCCGCGGCGACGGAAACCACCTTGTCCAAGCCTGCCGGTAGATTGGTTTGTCCACTGCTGTCGTCACCCCAGGCAACCACCAAACCGTTTCCTTGCAGCGCGAGATTGTGGGCGACGCCCGCCGAAATCGTTGTGTTCGCCACGCCGATGAAGCCTGTGGCGACGGCGCCGGGATCCGTGAACGGGACACTGCACTCGTTCGTCATCGGATTCGGTCCGTTGAGCGTCAATGCCGGCGCTCCAAACACACGATCCGCGCCGTAGGACGTTCCCAGGCCGCTGGTGGCCACGATCCGGAAATGATATCCGACGCCTGCCTTCAAACCGTTGAGCGCCGCGGTCACGGGCAGAGTGGTGAGCCCGCTTCCGATCACGTTCGGCGTGGTTGAACTGCCGTACATCGTGTTGGTGCCCCATTGGAAATTGACGGTGGTGGCCGCGCCGTTCGGGTTGACCGCCGCGTTCAGCGTGGCGCTGCTCACCGAGATGCCGGTGGCCGGCAGCGTCGTGGCGATCGGCGTCAACGCCGGAATGGTAAACGTCGCATCGGCTCCGACGGTAACGCCCACGCTGTTGGACGCCACCACGGTATAATGGTAGGTCGCGCCCGGCAGAAGATTCGCCAGGGCGGAATTGATCGCCACCGCATTAGCGCCATTGCCGGCGCCGGTCGGTCCGGTGGTGTTGCCGTAACTGCTCGTTGCACCCCACTGGAAGTAGACAATCGTCGGCGATCCCTCGGGGTTGACGGACGCATTGAGAATCGCATTGCTGACAACAACACCGCTCGCTGGCAAGGTTGTCGCCATAGGCGCCAGCGCGGGCGTCGTAAAGGTCGCGTCAACACCACTGACGGTGCCGACGCTGTTCGAGGCCACGATGAGATAATGATACACCGTGCCGGGCGACAGATTCCCCAGCGCCGTATTGACCATGACATCGCCGTTGCCGCTGCCGGCGCTGGTTAGTGCCGTCGAACTGCCATAGCTGGTATTGGTGCCCCATTGGAAATAAGCGGTCGCCGCCGCGCCATTCGGATCGACCATCCCATTGAGCGCGGCGCTGCTGACCGTGACTCCCGTGGCAGGCAACGTCGCGGCCATCGGCACCAACGCCGGCGTCGTGAAGGTCCCATCAGCGCCCGTGACCATGCCGACGCTGTTGGAAGCGATAATCAGATAATGATAGGTCGTGCCGGGCAACAGACTGCTAATCGCGGCGTTGACGGCGGTCGCGCTCGTGCCGCTGCCGATGCCAGTCAGAGCGGTCGTGTTGCCGTAACTGGTCGTTGTACCCCACTGGAAGTAAATGGTCGTCGTCGCGCCGTTGGGATTGACGGTCGCGTTGAGGGTCGCGTTGCTCACAGCAATCCCGCTGGCCGGAAGAGTCGTGACGGTAGGCGTCGCCGCCGGCGTCATGAAGGTCACATCGCTGTCGGTAACCCCGCCCACGCTGTTGGACGCCGCCACTGTGTAATGATACATCGTGCCGGGCAACAGATTGGCCAGCGTCGTATGAATCGCCACGTTGCCATTGCCGCTGCCGGCGCTGGTCGAAGCCGTGGAACTGCCGTACGTGGCATTCGTGCCCCACAGGAAGTACGCCGTGGTGGCCGCGCCGTTCGGATTGACTGTGCCATTGAGTCCTGCGCTGCTGGCAGTGACCGCCGTGGCCGGCAGCGTCGTCGCCACCGGCACCAGGGCCGGTGTGGTGAAGCTCCCATCGGCGCCTGTCGCAACGCCGACATTGTTCGAGGCGATGATCACATAATGATACGTCGTGCCGGGCAAGAGATTCGCGATCGCCGCATTCATCCCCACGTTGGTAACGCCGCCGCCGATGCCGCTCACCGTGGTGGTGTTGCCGTAATCGGTCGTCGTTCCCCATTGGAAATAGACGGTGGTCGCCGCGCCGTTTGGATTCACCGACGCGTTAAGGGTCGCATTACTGACAGCGATTCCGC
>CAZAQZ010000247.1:0-5016 GCA_964487175.1 uncultured Verrucomicrobiota bacterium
AACTCATGCCGGGGATTGGATTCATATGCTACACCCAGGGGTCTTACGGGACAGGACTCAGGCGCGACGCGGGATTACTTCGTCACGACTCCTTCAACGACCGGCTGTTGAGGATCCTGCTGATCTCGACCGGGCTCTTTCCGAATCGTTTCAAGGCACGGCTGAAATCATCAAGATGCTTGAAACCCAGCGAACTGGCAATTGCTTCGACGGAGGAGTGCTCAGTCTTCAGCATTTCATGCGCTTTCGCCATTCTCAGCCGGTGATGGAGGACGGAAGGCGATACCCCGTACTGTGTCTGGAACATTCGAGACAGGGCCGTGCGGGATATTTGCAGATACTCGCAGAGCGATTCGGTCAGGTTCTGTTCTGCAATATTCTGCGCCATCCAACGAAGGGCCAGTTCCATCCGTACCGAGGGTTCAGGCGGCTGAGCCTTATTCCGAACAAGCCTGGCTACGGTGATATCGATCGCCAAATGTAATTGCTTGATGGCGAGGTTGGTGTATTCGTCCGGTTGCTCGACCTCGTGTCGGCAAAGGTCGTGGAATTGTTCCAGTTTGCGCCACAGGCGTGTGCCAATCGTCCACTGCCGATAGGACGCGGGGGCCGTCGAACACTCCGAGCAACGCGGGCCCGTGCGCCAAATCCACACGAGGAGCTCGGATTGACCATCAAGTTGATCCGCCCAGCCGCTGGCGCAATCGGGGTCGATCACCAGAAACTCACCGGGACCCAGGACCTTCCGGCGATTTTCGAAAACCAGCGTCGGTTTGCCGCGATTCACCAACACATAATGCCATCCGGGATGGCGGGATACGGGGATCTGATGTCGTCCGTACTGTCGGCGACCCCACGCCAGATAAAGCAGATCCAATTGCGCACGTTCAGGACAAACCCACCGGGGACAGCTTGGAGGCGGCAGATGTAATGCCTTGGGAAGCGGGCTCATAAGTTCGATTAATAGCCTAAACAATCATGCGTGTTTATGCTATCAAAATCTGTGTGCTGGTCGAAACAACCGAATCTGATTCATCGGCAGGTAAAGAGACCCAGGGGGTTACACCACGCCCAGTTTTTCGAGCGTGCCACCGAGTCGTTCGGTGGGAAGGCCCATCACATTGCTGAAGCTTCCCTCGATATGTTCGATGATGCCTTCGCCGTGTTCCTGAATGGCGTACGCGCCTGCTTTGTCGAGCGGGTTCACCTTCTGGAAATAGTCCTCGATCTGCATACGACTCAGCGGGCGCATCCACACGTGCGTGCGTTCGCAAAACGTGACCTCGACGTCGAACTGCCGATGGACCACGCACACGCCCGTCAGGACGTCATGTTGCTTTCCCGCGAGGCGTTCGAGCATTGCGACGGCCGCCTTCATGTCGCGCGGTTTACCAAAAATCACCGTGTGCAAGACCACGATCGTGTCCGCCGCGATCACCAGCGCCTCGCGATGGGGGCCGGCCACGGCGCGCGCCTTGCGTTGTGAATTTCTCATGGCCAGCACGTCGGGAGCGGTGCCACCCGACAGTTCTTCCACTCCGTTGGGCTGCACCACAGTGAACCGCACACCCATCTCGCGCAACAACTGCTCCCGGCGCGGAGAGGCGCTGGCCAGGATGATTTGAGGTTTGTGTGCGATCATGATTTCGGCTACGCTTTGTGAAGAAGTATGCGAACCCCCGCAATCAAAGTCGAGCATCTCTATGTGCACGTGCCGTTTTGCGCGGCGAAGTGCAATTACTGTGCGTTTTACTCCGAAGCGGGCGGCGCGGCGAAAATGGCAGATTACTTGGACGCCGCGGTGGTGGAATTGGATCGGTTCGCAATGCAGCTCGAGCCGGTGACGATCTTCTTCGGTGGCGGCACGCCCAGCTTGTTGCCGACGGCGCTGATGCGGCGATTGCTCGAAGCCATGCGAAGGCGAACTTCCCGGCAAGCCGTACGTGAATGGACCATCGAATGCAACCCTTCGACGGTCTCCACGGAGAAAGCGAACCTCTTCCGCGAATTTGGTGTCAACCGCATCTCGATGGGTGTGCAATCGCTCGATGATGAACTTCTCGAGAAAATTGGGCGCGTGCATTCGGTCAAAGCGGCGGTCGAATCATACGAAAAACTGCGTGCGGCAGGATTCGACAATATCAATCTCGATTTGATGTTTGGCTTACCCGGCCAGACGATGGATCACTGGCGCAACACGCTTAAGAGAGCGATCGATCTCCAGCCGGAACATCTCTCGACCTATTGCCTGATTCTGGAAGAGGACACGGAATTCTGGTCGTTATTCAAGAAGGGACTGATCAAGCCGAACGAGGAACAGGAACTGGCGATGTATGAGTTCGCCATGGAGACACTGGCCGCAGCCGGTTATCGCCAATACGAAATCAGTAATTTCGCCAAACCCGGCCGCGAATGCGCGCACAACATCGCGTACTGGGAGGCCAAGGATTACATCGGCGTCGGCCCCAGTGCCTGTTCGACGGTAGGCGACCTCCGCTGGCAGAACGCCCCCGATACCGAGCGCTACATCGCCGCGATCCGTACCGGTGAACGCGCGCTCGCCTATGAAGAACCGCTCGCACCGGAACTTCGCGCCGCCGAACGCGCCGCATTCGGGATGCGGATGAATGCCGGTGTCCCCGCCGATTTGGTACGTGGCCGCTGGGACAAACAGATCGCCGAACTCCTCAGCGCCGAGTTGGTCCAATGGCGCAACAACCGCCTCGCCCCCACTCACCGCGGCATCTTGTTTGCCGACCAAATCGCCGCCGAGTTCGTGTGATCCCGATCCGGAAGTGTTTTCACCTAGGGCGGATGCTGGATAATCGGATCGCTTTCGTCTATGTTGGCGGGCGGGCAAGGACGTCAGGAGGAATGATGAATAAGGAAGCGGTGCAGCAACTGGCCAAGGACCTTCGCAAGCAGCCACCTCGCAGTCCCCACGACAAACTGGGCGGGTTAGTCATCGCGGCGCGCAGTTTAGACAAGTGCCGGGCATTTTTGCTGGGGATGAACGGAGAGTACAACTACCAGCCGTGCAGTCTTTCGGCGTTCCCTTGGGAGTTCACCGGAATCACGTCGGACCAGTTCAAGGAGTTCGTTGCCACGGGCGTAGATGACGACGAGGTCGGCGAGTGGTTGCGCGAGCGTTCGAAGGTGAAGGACCGGCTGGCCACCATCAAATGGAACAATGCCCTCAAGAACAAGCTGATCAGTGAACTTCCTGATCGGTACCAGCAGTATTACGAGACGTATGTACCGGAATTCTGTCCGCACCCGAATCGCGTTCACTTCTTTTTTGACGTGTACGACGACGAGGAAAAACGGTTGTAATCCGCGGTACGCATTCCAGAGTTTGCCATGAACGATGCCCTTGATTTTCTGGCGCGGCATGGAATGACGCTTCTATTTGCGGTCATTTTTGTCGAGCAACTTGGGGCGCCAATCCCGGGCGAACCGTTTCTGCTGGCGGCCGGGGCGTTGGCCGGGAGCGGCAAACTGAACCTGGTGGCAGTCATCGTTACGGGAACGGTAGCCTCGCTGTTGGCGGACATGATCTGGTTTTTTATCGGGCGCATTCGCGGCATTCGCATTCTCAATCTCCTTTGTCGAATCTCGCTGGAACCTGATTCCTGTGTGCGCCGCACGGAGGACGTGTTCAGCCGGCAAGGCATGCGGGCTGTGGTGTTTGGCAAGTTCGTTCCGGGGCTGAGCGCAGTCATGCCGCCACTGGCGGGGATTTTCGGGATTCGCGTGCCGCGTTTTCTGGCATATGACGGACTGGGTTCGTTGATGTTTGCGGGCGGTTACATCCTCGTGGGCTATTTCTTCAGCGATCAACTTCAGCCGATTCTGGAAGGACTGGGCCGCCTGGGACATGGCGCGGTGGCGCTGGTTGTCGGATTGATCGCGCTGTATATCGTGTTCAAGTTCGTGCAGCGCCAGCGGTTCATTCGCAAACTGCGCGTTGCGCGGATCTCGGTGGACGACTTGCGGCGCATGCAGGAGGCCCATGAGAACATTTTCATCGTGGACCTGCGGTCGGAAACGGACCTGCAGTTGAATCCGAATCTTATCGCCGGCGCGATTCATCTTCTCCCGAAGGATGTGGAGACCCGGCACGAGGAGATTCCGCGCGACCGCGACGTGGTGTTGTATTGCTCGTGTCCAAACGAAGCCACTGCTGCGCGTGTGGCCTTACTGTTGCACAAGCGCGGCATCACCCGCGTGCGTCCGCTGGCAGGAGGCATCGACGCGTGGCGGGAGCGCAACTATCCACTCGAACCACACCCCTGGATCCCCGCGCACCAAGAGGCGGTGAATTGATGAGCGAACCACATTTCAAACCGCCCCAACACGCGGCAGTGCCGGAGGAAAGGCGTGCCACCGAGTATCTGGCCAATGAGAGGACGTTTCTGGCGTGGATTCGGACGAGCATCGCGGTGATCAGCCTGGGGTTTGTGATTGGGCGGTTCGCTGTGTGGTTCCGGCGGATGACGCCGGGGAATGAGAGCAAGCCTGAACACGTTGGCGCGTCGTTGATGGTGGGCGTGGCGATGATGGCGCTGGGCGCACTTCTGGCAATTCTCGCCGTCTGGCGGTATCACATTGTCAACCACGCCATCGACGAAGGCAGGGTGAAAGCCGACCGCGGCCTGGTGATTCTGGTGACCGTTCTCGTCGTGCTGCTGGCGACGGGAATGATCGCGTTTATGCTGGTGACGGACTGAGCCGCGTCAAAAGGCGGCATTGATGATTGGAATCACGTTCCAACTGGGCTTGTTCTTGATTTCGTTCCACAAACCGATCTGGATGCCCGTCATGTCGTCGGCGAAATTTGCTATCCCGATCTGCAGCCCGTTGGCCGAATAGGATCGGTTGACGATGCCGACTTGCAGGCCGCTCATGCGCTTGTCGGCCGCGCTGTAGATGCCGCTGAATTGCAGGCCACGGGCCTCGCCATGCACGATACTGAGCAGGCCGAAGGCGACTCCGTGGAAATCCTCCTTGGTCTCG
>CAZAQZ010000248.1:0-5005 GCA_964487175.1 uncultured Verrucomicrobiota bacterium
GCTGAACCGCGCGGCGTTGCCGTGGCTCAAACGGGTCGTCGACCTCGTTTATCCACGCAACTGCCTGTTTTGCTCCGTGCCGCTGGCCGAAGCGGAGCCAGGCGTGGTCTGCCGCAGTTGTCTGGACGGGGCGAAATTCATTGAGCTGCCATTTTGTGAACGGTGCTCATTGCCATTCGACGGAGACGTGGAAGAATCCTTCGAATGCGGTTACTGCAAGGATTTGAAGTTCCGGTTCAGTCGGGCCGTCGCGGCGTGCCGTGCCGAAGGCGTGGTGCGCGATTGCATTCATCGCTTCAAATACAACCGCGAAATGTATTTCGAGCCGCATCTTGCCGACTGGCTGGTTAAAGGCGCACGCGAACGGATTGATTGGCATCAGGTGGACGCCATCGTGCCCGTCCCGCTCCATCCGCGCAAACAGCGGGCCCGCGAGTTTAATCAGGCCGACCATCTCGCCAAAGCCTTACAGCGGGCGTTCGACAAACCGCTGCTGCGTAAGAATTTGCGCCGCGTCAAGGAAACCATCACACAGACCGCGCTGGGTGCCGAAGAACGCCGGAGCAATCTCCGTGACGCCTTCGCTGTCCGCTATCCATCGGCCTTTGCGAAGAAGCGCCTCGTGTTGGTGGACGATGTCTTTACCACCGGCGCCACGATGGACAGTTGTGCCCGGGCATTGGGTCACGCCGGTGCCGAAGACGTCGTTGCGCTGGCGGTCGCCAGAGGAGTTTGAGGATGGTTTCCGGCTGGCGCTCCACGGGGCAGCTGTGCTAAGCTTGAGGTTGAGTCGGGGGACGAGGACGTGATTGCACTTTTGTTGTATGAGGAGTGTCACCATGGATGTCTTTGAAAAACCGAAAATAGTCGAGACCAAGAAGAAGAAGCGGGATATTCCGAGCGGGTTGTGGGTCAAATGCCGCGATTGCGGGGAGATGATCTTCAGCAAGGAATTGCTCGCCAATCTGAAGGTCTGCACCAAGTGCGATTACCATTTCAGCATGTCGGCCAGCGAGCGCATTGCGTCGTTGGTGGACGAGGGGACGTTTCGCGAGGTGGATGCGGATCTGGTGAGTGTGGACGTATTGAAATTTACCGGTGTGGCCGCCTACACAGAGCGGTTGAAGACCTACCAGCGGCAGACGGGGATGAACGATGCGGTAATGACGGGCCTGTGCAAAATCAACGGTCACGACACGTCGTTGTCGGTCATGGACTTCGGGTTTCTCGGTGCGAGCATGGGGTCGGTTGTGGGCGAAAAGATCGCGCGCTGCATCGAGAAGGGGACGGAGTTGAAGGTGCCGGTGATCATCGTCTCGGCTTCAGGCGGTGCGCGCATGTACGAAGGCATTCTGAGTTTGATGCAACTGGCCAAGACCAGCGGCGCGCTGGCGTTGCATGCGAAAGCGGGGTTGCCTTACATCTCCGTGCTGACGCATCCGACGACGGCGGGCGTGATGGCGAGCTACGCGTCTTTGGGCGACGTGATTGTGGCGGAGCCGAAAGCACTGATCGGGTTTGCCGGGCCACGCGTGATCAAGGAGACGACGCAACAGGAATTGCCCGAAGGTTTCCAGACGAGCGAGTTTCTGCGTGACCGCGGTCTTGTCGATACGATCGTGCATCGCAAGCAATTGAAGGCCCTGCTGGGTAGTCTGTTGGATTATTTTTCGGGACGCGGCAAACGCAAATTCAAAGCAGCGGACTAAAGCAGAAGCTCCAAGGAGGGGTTCTCGCCCGGGTTCCAATCATGACGTACTCTGAAACCATCGATTATCTCCTCGGCATCCGCCTGTCCGGCCAAATACTAGGGCTGGAGACGATGCGCCAGCTTCTGCATCTGATGGGTGATCCGCAACGGTCGCTTCGGTTCATCCACATCGCGGGCACCAACGGCAAGGGCAGCGTGGCGGCGATGACTCATTCCGTGCTGACAGCGGCAGGCTACAAGACAGGACTGTACACGTCGCCGCACCTGGTTTCGTTCTGCGAACGGTTTCAGATCAACGGCAAGCCAATTCCCGAATCCGACGTGGTGCGGCTGGTGGAACAACTGATGCCGATGCTGGACAAGGTGGCGGCACATCCGGAATTTCGTCGCCCCACGTTCTTTGAGACCGTCACGGCCATCGCCTTGCAGTATTTTCACGAGCAAAAGATGGACGTGGTGGTGTGGGAGACCGGATTGGGCGGCCGGCTCGACGCGACCAACGTCGTAACACCGCTTGTTTCCGTGATCACGAACATCGCCTTCGACCACATGCAATACCTGGGTGGTACACTCTCGCAAATCGCAACAGAAAAATGCGGTATTATCAAGTCGTCGGTCCCTGTTGTGACGGCGACAGCCGAGCCCGAAGCGTTCGAGATTATTCGACGAGTTGCCGCAGGCAATCACTGTCGCCTGACGGTGATTGGCAGGGAAGTTGAAGCGGAGCGAATCGGGGAGTCTGAGAGCGGGCAAAACCTGCGGCTGACGGGCTGTCAACATGATTACGGGGAACTGTCGATCCCGTTGTTGGGAGGACATCAAACCGTCAATTGCGCGACGAGCGTCGCGGCGCTTGAAGCGTCGGAATTGCAGATTGGCGTAGACGATGTGCGGCGCGGACTGGCCGTTACGCGTTGGCCCGGAAGGTTCCAGATTGTCCATCAGCAGCCCATGGTGGTGTTGGATGGAGCGCATAATGCCGCTGCAGCCGAGCGGCTGGCTGCAACGGTCCGTGAGCACGCCGGCGGACGCGGCATCGCCTTGATCCTCGGTGTACTGCGAGACAAGAACTACACCCAGATGTGCAGTATCCTTGCGCCTTTGGCTGGGCACATTCTCTGCGTGCCTGTCAACAGCGAGCGGACCAGCAACCCTGCGGAACTGGCCGAATTGTGTCGCGTCGCGAACGCCCAGGCAAACGTCACAATGTGGCCCCGCGTCGCCGAAGCGTATGCGCATGCGCGCGCCAGCGGCAGCGAAGCGATCGTGATCACAGGTTCGTTGTTCTTGGTGGGAGAAGCACTGGGCCGGCTGGGATTTCAAACGGGCGCGTCTGCCGTTTCCGAAAAAGAGCTGGTCTTGCAGTGAAGTCGCCAGTGCTGCGAGCCGTGTTCTTCGACGTGGGCGGCACCTTGCTGCGTCCCCAACCTTCTGTCGGGGCAATCTACGCCAGGGTGGGGGCTCGTCACGGCTTCAACGCCAGCCCCGACGACATGGAACATGCCTTTCGCGCCGCCTGGAAACACATCAAATCTTCCACGGTAGGTTCTTTCACGACCAGCGACAAGAAGTGGTGGCGGGTGCTGGTATTTCACGCACTCGGGACGTTGGGCTTGAGTGGGACCGAGCAACGGAGACAAGCGTATTTCGAGGAACTGTATGATGCGTTCGCCCGACCCGATGCATGGCAATTGGATGCTGACGCAGAGGAATTGATCGGCGAGATTCATCGTCGCGGTCTTCACGTTGGATTGATATCGAACTGGGACGCGCGGCTTCGTCCGTTGCTCAAGGCGATGGGACTGAATGCCTCGTTCGATTCGATGACGATCTCATGTGAAGTGATGGCGGAGAAACCGGCGGCGGAGATTTTTCTGGCGGCGTTGCGTGCGGCATCGGTGAATGCCCAGGAGGCGTTGCATGTGGGTGACAATTTCGAGGAAGACGTACGCGGCGCCCAAGCGGTTGGCATGCGCGCGATCTTTCTCGGCGAAGAGGCGGGGGCACATCCCGGATGTGAGTGTGTGAAACGCCTGGGCGAAATCGCGGCCCACATGCAGTAGTCGCAGCTAAACCGGCTTTGGCGGAGGACGGCGCATGATTTTGTCTTTCACGTCCTTGAACCCGAAGTCCACGGCGGCGATCTTTTTGTATTCGGAGATGGCTTTGTCGTTGTCACCAAGCGTTTCGTACGCGAGACCGAGATTGTAGATCAGTTCCTTCTTCATGCTGTCCATTGTCGGGAGTTCCTCAATGGCCCTGAGGTATTGGTCGACCGCCAGATCCACCATGCCAATTTGGGAGAAACACTGCCCGAGGTAGTTTAACGCGGCGACACGCCGCTGCGGCTGGCTGACGGCCTTTTGGAATTGCTCGATGGCCCCTTGAACGTTCCCCGTCTTCATGTACAAAACGGCGAGGTCGAACCGGTACATCAAATCGTTCGGATAGCGCTCGACGAGCTGCTCGTTCTGCGCCAGTTGAAGGTGCGTATGCTCCTTTTCGAGATCGGCGATTTCCTTTTCGAGCGCGGTGGCGTTCGCGGGCTTCTTGGCCAGCAGTTCCTTCTTCGCATTGATCTTCGACTGCGCGCGGCTGAGTTTAATGTCGAAGATTTCCTTTTCCAGCGTTGAGTCGGCGCCAGCTTCGTCACTGAATATCTTTTCCAGATACTGCAAGGCCGTGTCGAAATCTTCTTTCTGCGCATACAATCTGCCGAGTTCACGCTTGATGACAGGATTCTCCGGGTCCTGGGAAAGCTTCTGGAGGTTCTCCTTGATGAGGTTGGTCGTCATGTCCTCGGCGCGGACGACGCGTGACTCTTGTTCGAGGGCGACGGCCTCGTCCTTGTCCTTCATCACGTCGCGATAGGATTGGGCCTCATCCCAACCGCCGGTCTGCATCGCGCCGTGGGCGGTCGCGTCTTTCATTCCCTTCTGCGCGTCGAAATCGTTCGGATTGGTCCGGAGCAACCGATCGTAGATGTCCCGGGCCATGTCCCAGCGACCGGCGGCGCCGTAGTTGCGGGCGAGCCAGTGGAGGGCTTTCTTGTCGTTGGGATGAAGCTTGGTGTAATGCTCGAGTGTCTGAACGGTCGTCTCGGGCATCTGCGCCATTTCGGCTGCTTCGGCCAGGATAGACAACGCCTGGCCGTTCTTGGGGTCCTCGGAAAGCGCCTGTTCGGCGAGGTTCATGGCCTCGGTCGGGTTCTTGGACATGGCCATTTTCGCCTTGGTCAACAGAGGAGCCGTCCTGGCAGCGGCCATCATCTGTTTGATGCGGCCTGCCGACTCC
>CAZAQZ010000249.1:0-4986 GCA_964487175.1 uncultured Verrucomicrobiota bacterium
CTGGTCAGCCTGGGCAGCCTGCCCAAGGGCGCATCATTGCAGGTGGTGGACCGGCAGGGAATCGTTCTGGCTTGTTATCCCCCGGCCAATTGTCAGGGGCGGCCCGCGCCGGAATCTGCTCTGGTGAAGTCCGCCTCGATCTTTCACGGGGCGGGATCGGCAGAAGTGACGGGGCCTGACGGGGTCCAGCGGATTTACGAATATTGCGCAATCGGCGGGAAACGGGCGACGGCGGATGCGTACGTCAGCATCAGCATCCCCACCACCGTGGCGCTGGCCCAGGCGGACGAGCAACTGGCCCATAATCTTCTCGGGCTGGCGGTGGTGACGGGGCTGGCATTGGCCGGCGCCTGGTTCGGCGGCCGTGCGATGGTGCTGGGTGCCGTGAACAATGAACTTGAACAACGCGTGCAGGAGCGCACCAAGGAACTGGCGCACGAGAAGATGTTGCTGGGCATGCTCATGGACAACATGCCTGACACGATCTACTTCAAGGATGTGCAATCCCGGTTCACCCGCGTCAACCGCGCGCAGGCCGAGGTGCTCGGCGTGAAGTCACCCGATCAGGCCATCGGCAAGAGCGACTCCGACTTTTTCACGGCGGAACACGCGCAGGCGGCCCTGGCCGACGAGCGGCGGATCATCGAATCGGGCCAGGGCTTGATCAACAAGACCGAACGGATCCGGCGCGCCGAAGGACAATTCCGCTGGGTGACGGCGACCAAGGTGGCGTTGCGCGATGCCAGCGGCAAAGTGGCCGGGCTAGTCGGAATCAGCCGCGATGTCACGGAACGCGTGCGGGCCGAGCGATTGCTGCACAACCTCGTGGAGAGCCTGCCCGACCTCGTGTACGTCAAGGACACGCAAGGTCGTTACGTGATGGACAACCCGATGCATCGCGCCTTCCTCGGTTTGCGGACAATCGAGGAGATCATCGGCAAGACCGCGTCTGATTTCTATCCACGCGACCTTGCGGAGCGGGTCCAGGCGGATGACCAGGCGGTGCTGACGGCCAAGATTCCCGTGTTGAACCGCGAAGAGCAGTTCACGAGTCGACGCGGCGAGAAGACCACGGTGTTGACAAGCAAGGTTCCCTACCGGGACGAGCAAGGCAATATCGCTGGCCTGGTCTGCATCAGCCGCATCGTTGCCGAGCGGAAACAAGGCTGATCGACGTTGTCCACCAGCGGTCGAAATCCGCATCTCCATCCGGGTGGCACAGGACTGGCCGATTTTGCGGATTCTGTAGGAAGTGTAGGGGGTGACGAGTGTTGCGCCTTCCCGTAACAAAAAATTTCTGGTCAAGGATTGGGCTGCGCGATACACTCCCGCTTGCCGTATTGGGTCGCGCGCAGAGAGAGTGAAATTATTATGTTTCCAAACGTTCAGGAATACTACCACGCGACAACATTGAAGGACGCGCTGAAGAAGCTCGGGAAGAACAACGAGCAGATCCCGGTGCCGTTTTGCGGGGCGTTCCATATCATCCGCACCAAGCTCAATGCCGCCACCTGTATTGTGGATATCTCGGCAGTCGGGCTGGATTACGTGAAGGTCGAGGCCAACAAAGTGCGCATCGGTGGGGCGGCGACCTTTCAGCAGATGGTGAAATCGGCGGAATTGAAGGCCGCGCTGAATGGCGTGGTGCCCAACGCGGCGCGGGCCTATTCGACGATCATCCAGCGCAACATGACGACGCTGCAGGATGTGGTGTTTGGGTGGGCGACTTATTTCGATTTATTGACGGCATTGATCGCGCTGGACACGCAGGTGCAGGTCCGGGGCCGCCTGAAACGCGTGGTGCCGCTGGAACATTTCTTCCGCGCCAAGGACAAGGCGGTGCTCAGCAACCAGGAAATTGCGGCGGAGTTTCTCTTCAAGCTTCCAAAAGGGCAGACCGGCGCGTCGCTGCAGCGCGTGGCGTTGACGGCTGCGGATAGCGTGGCGATTTTGAATGTGGTGGCCGTGCTGAAGATGACCGGCAGGAAATGCGCCGAGGCGCGCATCGCGATGGGGGGCGGGTTGCCCGCGCCGGTGCGGTTGACGGCACTGGAGCAGGAGTTGATTGATAAGCCGCTCGACATGGCGCTGGTGGAATCCGTCAGCGCGAAGACGGCGGAGTTGATTCAACCCATGACGGATATTCGCGGCAGTGCGCAGTATCGCAAACAGATCAGCGGCGTGCTGGTGCGGCGCGCGTTGGCTGGGGCGTACCGCAACGCGAAAGGCAAGGAATTGTAGGCGCGAACGATGACGGCCAAGTCCTCCATACTTCCAATCACGCAAATCGAGCAACGGATATTTCTGTTGCGCGGCCACAAGGTGATGCTTAGTCCGCACCTCGCGGAATTATACGGCGTGGGGCCGAAGGTGTTACTACAGGCGGTCCGGCGAAACGCCGAACGCTTCCCGGCGGACTTTATGTTTCAGCTTACGCACCAAGAGGTTATGCGATCAAGGTCACAATTTGTGACCTTGAACGATTCAAAAAAAAGCCGTTCAAGATCACAAATTGTGATCTTGAAGCGCGGTGGAAATATCAAGTACGCGCCGTATGCATTCACCGAGCAGGGTGTGGCGATGTTATCCAGCGTGCTGCGGAGCAAACGCGCCATTCAGGTCAATGTCGAGATCATGCGTGCCTTCGTTCACTTGCGACAATTGCTGGTCACGCACGCGGACCTCGCCGGCAAGCTTGAGGAATTGGAGAAGAAATACGATGCGCAGTTTAGGGTTGTGTTTGAGGCCATTCGCCAGCTCATGAGTTCGCCCGCCGAGGTACGCAAGCAAATCGGTTTTCAGGCCCGCGAACGCCGCGCCGCCTACGGAGCGCCGATGCGAGCGCGGGCGCAATGGGCCGCGCGCAGCAGTCCCGCCTTGAGGAGGAGATCACTATGAATCTGCATGTGACGATCAACAACGAGCCGAAGGATTTTGTTTGTCAGCCCACCGACAGCTTGCTGGACGTGTTGCGTCGCGAGGGCTACTCGGGCGTCAAGGTCGGCTGCAGCAATGGTGACTGCGGCATCTGTGCGGTGTTGTTGAACGGACGCACGGTCAACACTTGCGTGGTGCTGGTTGCGCATTGCCAGAACAAGAAGATTGAAACGATCGAGGGCGTTTCGGAGAAGGACGGCACGCTGCATCCGATTCAAAAGGCGTTTCTTGATGAAGGGGGCGCGCAATGCGGATTCTGCACGCCCGGGTTGATCCTCTCCGCCAAAGAATTGCTCGATGAGAACCCGATGCCGACCGAAGACGACGTCAAAGAAGCCTTGTCAGGTGTAATTTGCCGGTGCACGGGTTACGTCAAGCCGATTGCCGCCGTGCTCAAAGCCGCCGCCGAACTGCGTGGCGCCAAGAAAGGCGCAACGGCGTGAACAAGACCACCCCATTGCCGTTTGAGAAGAAATCAGTCGGCACGAGTCCGTGGCGGGTGGACGGGATTGGGCTGGTGACGGGGACGGCTAAGTTTACCGACGACATGTTTTTCAAGAATCTGTTGCATGCCAAAATCATGGGGAGCCCGCATGCGCATGCGCGGATTCTGGAGATCGACACGACCGAGGCGGAAAAACTTCCCGGTGTGGTCATCGTGCTCACCTACAAGAACGTGCCGCGCGTGGCACACACGACGGCGGGGCAGGGGTTTCCCGAGCCGTCGCCATATGATGCGTTCATGTTCGATATGAAGGTGCGGTTTGTCGGCGACCGTGTGGCGTGCGTTGCAGCCGAGACACCGGAAATCGCGGAGCAGGCGATCAAGCTGATCAAGGTGAAGTACGAACCACTGAAAGCTGTGTTCGACGTACGCGACGCGGTGAAGGACGGTGCGCCGATCATTCACGACGAGCCGGATGCGGACGGCATCCACGACCGCAACCACAACATTGCGGCGCATTACGACGTTGAAATCGGCAACCTCGCGAACGGATTGAAGGAAGCCGATTTTGTGGTTGAAGATGAATTTGAAACGCAATACGCGCAGCATTGTCCGCTGGAACCGCACGTGTGTATTGGTTACCTCGACGACAATCATCGCATCGTGTTGCGCACGGCGACCCAGGTGCCGTGGCACGCCCGCCGCATCGTCGCCCAATGCCTGCAAATCCCGGTCAACCAGATCCGTGTCATCAAGCCGCGCATCGGCGGCGGGTTCGGTTCCAAGCAGGAAATCATTCTCGAAGATTTGTGCGCGTTGATCACGACACGAACGCGCCGGCCGGTGAAGGTCGAGTACACGCGGCGCGAGGAATTCATTGCGAGTCGCACGCGCGATCCGTCCATCATCAAGATGACCATTGGAGTGAAAAAGGACGGCACATTCACGGCAATGGACCAAAAGGTGACGAGCTGGACCGGCGCTTATGGGACACATTCGCTGACGTTGCTTACGAATGTGGGTAGCAAGACACTGCCGTTGTATCGCTGCAAGAACGTACGGTTTTGGGGCGACTCGGTGTACACGAATTTGCCGATTACGGGCGCGTATCGCGGATACGGCGCAACGCAGGGCGCGTTTGCCATCGAACAGATGATGGACATCATCGCCGACAAGCTCGGCATCGACCCGATTGAATTGCGCAAGAAGAACCACATCCAGAAGGGCGAGACCAATCCCGTGTTCACCGCTTTGGGCGAGGGCAAAGAGGGGCACGACAACCCGATTGAAAGTTGCGGACTGGATGAATGCATTGACCGCGGCGCGGCAGCCATTGGTTGGAACAGGAAACATCGGCTTTACCAGAAGCGCGCCCCAAACGCGCGCATCAAACGTGGCATCGGCATGGCAGCGCTGATGCAAGGCTCGGGCATTGCAGGCATCGACATGGCGTCGGCGCGCATTAAGATGAACGAAGACGCGTCGTTCAACCTGTTGATGGGCGCGACTGACCTCGGCACAGGCAGCGACACGGTACTGGCGCAGATTGCCGCACAAACACTGGGCATTACTACGGATAAGATTCTCACCTATTCGTCGGACAC
>CAZAQZ010000250.1:0-4983 GCA_964487175.1 uncultured Verrucomicrobiota bacterium
GTCAAATACCAACAGCATTGGCGGATTGCTCACGTTGACGGATATTGGCAATGCGTCGTCCTCCTCCCAGCTCTTCTATCGAGTCGCCATCACACCCTGAAGATTCAGGGCGTTGGCAATCGGAAGCCAACTAGCTATTTTGTTAATGCCGGGACGGCGGGCGGTGGGGGATTGTCTTCCCTGATGAACGGCAATGGCTGGGTCGGCAGCACGACCAACTGTTCCGCCGGCGGTCTTGTGCCGACGATCAATGTCACTTCCTGCCGCTGGCCTTTGCGCAGGACCGTGAAACTGATTTTCTCCCCGCAATGGTGATAGAACATCGTATTGAGCACGTCGGCGGAGCGGTGGATTTCATTCGTGCAAATCTGAAGCAAAACATCCTGGTCATGGAATCCCGCGTCCGCCGCAGGAGTGTTGGAGTACACTTGCTGGATAAACACCTGCCACTCGTTCAAGCCCGGCAGTCCCGGAATGATCCGGCGCTCTGAAACGCTGAGGCCGACCCATCCATGCTGCGGCTTCCCGCCCTGGATGATGTCCGTGCAGACCTTCATGGCCGCGTTGATGGGAAGACCGTAAGACTGGTTCTCGCCGTGTGAGGCGATCGCGATGCCCACCACTTCTCCGCGGGAGTTTAAGAATGGACCGCCCCCCTGGCCAGGGCTCAGTTTGCAGTCGGCACGAAAATGACTCGTGATAAACGTATGCGCGCCGCACTTGATGTCCAGGCCACCCACGAACCCCACCACCGGCAAACTCGGCATGTCATAGGGAAACCCGATCGCGATCACCATCGAACCAATGCGCATTAGGTTTGGATCACCTTGAGGCAAAAATGGCGTCTGGTGGCCCGCTCCGACGCATTTTTCAGGATCCACCTGCAATAATGCGACCCGAGAGTCCGGATCGCAGCCTACTATTTTCGCGGGTACCCGTTGATCCCGATACTCGATCCAGCAAGTCTCCTCATCCTGCACCACGGAGGAGGAGGTCATCAAATGTCCCTGGCCATCGATGAAAAAGCCGGTGCCCGCGCGTGGATTCGTTCGAAGGACCAGTTGTCCCAGCCTGATGGTGCTTTCGGCGTGGACTTTGACGACGGCGTCTTTGGATTTATCGTAAAGCGCGGTGACTTCGCTATCCATCGTCTCCAGTTCGCTGGCTGCCAGCAACCGGCTGTCCGCCAACGCACCGAGTAAGACGACGATCGTGGTGAGATACAACTTAGAAATGGATGCTGGCAACCTCATATCGGGCAGGCGTATCGGTGATTTTTTCCAGCACGTATCGCGGCGCACCTGCTTCATCGACGTCATCATGTGCGACCGCGGGAATGATCACTTGGCCACCGGCTAATGAGGGCTCGGCTGGACGGGGTGAGACGGAGGCAACAGCCATGGTCGGCATGGAGTGTGACGCCGGCAACGGCGCTGAGGCAAACAATGGTTCGGAGGATACGGATGCCATCTGGGAAGCGTCGCCGCCTGCAGGATGACTGGCCGAAAGAATTACCCTGGAGGTAATGGCTCCGAAGGCCACGAACACCGTCAACGCCCCGGCAAACGCATAGCGCCACGTGCGGGTCGGCTCCGCTGAAACGCTGGTGGCCCATCGTTGCCACCAAGCGGGTTGGGTCGCGGCTTCAGCCTGCAGGCGCTGATGAAACTCTCCGAGAAAGTCGTTGAAATATTCCGGTGCGGGCCGTTCACTTCGTTTGATCGCCAGCAACTGCTGCAGTCGTGCTGTCCGCTGCTGTTGGACGCGGCAATCAGTACATTCCTCGAGATGGCGGCGCAACTGTCGCGACACTGCCTCGGAAAGCCGTCCCTCGGCGAGGTCATCGAACCTTCGTTGCACTTTCTTGCAGTCCATATCCATCCACTTCATAAATACTCACTGAGGATGCCTTGCAGCTGTTGCCGCGCGTAAAACAACCGCGAACGCACCGTACCTTCCGAGCATTTCATTACCTTCGCGATATCCGCGTGTGTCATTCCTTGAACGTCGTGCATTGTCACGACCGCTCTATGTGTTTCAGACAATTTTTGAAGCGCTTCGTTCAATTTTTCCTGGAGTTCTCCCAAGCCAACTTCCCGGCGCGGAGTCACATGCGACATCAGCTCGACAAAATCCGGATCGCTTTGAATATTACTGTCCACATCGTCAAGACTGTAGTGATTGCGGGTCTTGCGGCGCTTGATGAAGTTGATCGTGCGATTCACCGCGATCCGATAGACCCAGGTATAGAAACTGGACTGGCCCTTGAAACTGTGAATGCTCTTGTAGGCCTTGATGAGCGAATCCTGCACGAGGTCGTTGGCGTCCTCGTGATTGCTGGTCATGTGATAAACTGTGGCGTACAGACGTTCCTTGTATCGCTGGACCAAAACGTCGAAGGCGCCCTGCTCCCCGCGCCGTGTCCGGGCGACGAGGCTCTCGTCGTCTTCGTGCTCCAAGTCTGCCGCCTGCTCATTCACCGGTGCGACAGGGGGCGTGACAGGATTCGGTTCACGTTTGGGCGAACCAAGCCCGAATTTCTCAGAAAGTTTCGTCAAAGTCGTCATGCGGCAGCTTCCTGCTTGAGCAGTAATCTACTCTTATCGGAGATAAATTGCAAAAGACCGGCCAGGGTTTTGGAGTAGGCATTGACGGGCAGCCCGGCCAGATTTGCCTCGGCGCGCTCAATGTATCTGTCAATCGTAAGAAGGGATTCCGACACAACACCGTTTCCCATCACAAGATTGATCAAATGAGATCGCTCGCCTGGTTTATCGCGAAAAATCATTTCTCCCAATTCTCTACGGTCGGCTGCGTCTGAATGCAGCAGCAGGAGTAGAAATGGCAGTGTGAGCTTTCCCTTCTTCATATCTGTTCCAAGGGACTTGCCCGCTTGACGTTCCTGACCAAAAATGTCCACGCAATCATCATATAACTGATAAGCAATGCCCAGATTGCTACCAAACTCCGTATATCTTTTGACCACTTCGGGCGGCGCAGCGTTCAAAAGAGCGCCCAGTTCACAACTCACCGAAAACAGTGCCCCCGTCTTCATGTTAATGATTGCAAGGTATTGATCTAGAGTGAGATCCAGATCGAACCTGCGATGTGTCTGCAGGATCTCTCCAGAGCAGACAGTGTTTGTCGCCTCACTGACCCTCCGACAAACAGTCGTGGTTGGGTACGCCGCGGCCAACCGCAATGAGTGCGCGAAGAGGCAGTCACCCAGTAGAACGCTGACCTCGTTGCCCCATCGTGAGTTAGAGGTAGGCAGGCCATGTCGAATTTCGGCTTCGTCCAATACGTCGTCATGAACCAACGTGGCCACGTGGATCAATTCGACGATGACTCCAAGATTAATATGCCCCTCGTCAATCCCGCCCGTGGCACCCCCGGCAAGCAGGGCCAAGGCAGGCCGTAAACGCTTCCCGATGCCGCCCAACACGTACTGGATATAGTCATTGACCCCCGGCTCAAACCCGCGCACTTGACTCGCCAAAGCCTCTTCCACTCGAATCAACTCGGCGCCAATCGGATCGAGTAGCTTCAAGAGATTTGCGGATTCGGGTTTCCCAGGTGCCATGCCACTGCTGACCATCGTCACTCCCATGCTTGAACCAGTGTACGGGCCATTAAAAGGGGTGTCAACCTAGAAGCCCTGATTCGCGCTTGACCTTCAGGCCACCCTCGCGATGATAACGAAATGCTTTCTGTCGCGAAAGTCGTCTCGACGAATCGACTGGCTTTTTTTCTGATGAAAGGGCGATTCCTTGTCGTCGTTCTGGTGCTGCTCGTGGGCTGTCAACGGACCCCCGAGCAGGACGCTGTTCGAACGGCCAATGCCTTCCTGAAAAACAACCAGTTGTCGGCAGCCATGACCACCGTCGTATCCTGTTTGAAACAGCACCCTGATTCCATCGAATTGCTCCGACTGCGGGTCCTCATTCTCCTTAGAGCGGACCAGTTGGATGAGGCCGCAATAGCGCTCTCGAGCCTGCCGGCAGACGACCCCGTGATGACCCAAGCGCTGCGCCACCGCGATCCGATGGTGCGGGCGGGTGCAGCCAAACTGATTGCCGATCGCTCCCTGCCCGTCAGTTGTCACGTCTTGATTAGCGGCATGGACGATGCCATGGCGGAAGTACGCCGCTGTTGCGCACGCGCCTTGGGAAAGCGACAGGATTGCGATGCCCTGAAACCGCTGTACCGTGCTCTCCAGGACGACAACTGGTTCGTGCGTGCGGAAGCTGCGGACGCACTGGGCAAGCGTGGTGATCCCCGGGCTGCCGGCTGGCTGGTTCCCCTGCTGGGAGATGCCGATGGGTTCGTTCGTTTCGCGGCCGCCACGTCGCTCCGCGCGATTGCGGGCCCTGCCAATCAGGACCTTTTGCTGGAAGCATTCCGGCGGACCAGCGGCAAGCAACGACTGGGGGTCGCTATGGCCCTGGCCAAACTTCATCACCCTGCCGCGCTGGAGACGCTCATCCATGCAGCCGACGACAGCAACGCCGATCTGCGCCGCCAGACGGCGGAAGCATTGGGGGATTATACGGCTGCCGATGTAACCAACATCCTCGCCCGCCTCGCCAGCGACTCCGACCCAACAGTGCGCGACCAAGCTAGGCAATCGTTGCAGAAGTTCCTGAAGGGTTCCCCGTCGCGCGAAGCTTCTCCGTAAATAATTCGCCGAATGGCGTAATCGCTTACCTGCTCGAAGGCTGGTGGAACGAAATGGAAAATGCCGGGGATTCCTGTCACAAGACAGGAGAATCAGAGATTGGTTGAACAACGGCCACGACTACGGCTTCGGAGAAAGCGTCTTGCTGTACTTAATGACTTCGTTCAACGCATCGCGAAACTGCTCGAGGCCCGTCAGGGGAATGATGATCGCGTCATAGCGACCATTGACCTCTTCGACGATTCGCAGAAACTTGCCCCGTGGATTTTCCCTCAGGTCAAACGTGAAATGCTTGCGTTCGACCC
>CAZAQZ010000251.1:0-4982 GCA_964487175.1 uncultured Verrucomicrobiota bacterium
ATGGTGGAACGCACCCGGACGGTCTGGACCGATCATTTACACAAGCTTCTATCACAAACCAGAACGCCTCGTAAGATTTCAGTGGAAGGGAGGACAAGACATCAGCAGCTTTGACGGCCGTAATAGGACTTTCCTATATGTACCTGTGCCGAACCCGCTGGCTATTGAAGGACCAATTAACACGATTCTCGACGCCCTCCTCGCAAGGCTTGGATAGTCGGGGCCAAGTTGGGCGGTCGAATCTTCTCGGAAACGGCAGAGATGCTTCAACAAGCTGAGCATGACATAGGGTGAACGCGTTCCACTCTTAGAGCTTCGCGATCTTTACGTCGTAGATGTCTTTGTCGGCTTTGATCTCGGCGAGCACGGCTTCGTTGGGAGCGCTGTCGAGATTCAACACCGTCAGTGCCTGGCCACCCTGCTTGTCGCGGCCCAGCGACATGCTGGCGATGTTCACGCCGTGTTTGCCCATGATCGTGCCGATCCAGCCGACGATGCCCGGCCGATCCTTGTTGCGCATCAGGAACAACACACCTGTCGGCACCGCTTCCACCGGGTTGTCGTTGATGCGCACGATGCGCGGATTGTTGACCGAACCGTAAAATGTTCCCGACACACTCGCCGATGAGCCGTCGGCAAACGCCCGGACGTTGATCAGCTCGGCGTAATCGATCGGCTCGGTGCTCTTCACTTCGCCAACCTTGATGCCAAGCTGTTCGGCCACGACCGGCGCGTTTACGTAGTTGATCTCCGCGCCCTCCGCGCGGAAGAGGAATCCTCTTAACACGGCGCGCGCAATCGGATTGGTCTCCAATTCCGTTGCCTTGCCACAAAACTCAATCGACAATCGTTCGACGCGCGCCGGTGCAATCTGCGCCAGCAACCGTCCCATCTTTTCGCCAAACGTCAGGTACGGCTGCAATACCGCCAATGTCTTCGCATCCAGAGACGGCATGTTCACCGCGTTGCGGATCGTTCCGCCGGCCAACACTTCGGCGATCTGCTCGGCCACTTCGACGCCGACCGATTCCTGCGCTTCCTGCGTCGATGCGCCGAGATGCGGCGTCATCACCACCGCGTCGAGCTCGCGCAACGGCGAATCCTTCGGCGGTTCAACCTCGTAGACGTCCAGCGCTGCGCCCGCTACCTTTCCGCTCTTGATCGCATCGTATAAATCCTTTTCGTTGATGATGCCGCCGCGCGCGCAATTGATCAGCCGCACGCCGTCCTTCATCTTGCCCATCGTCTCCTTATTGATCATCCCCTTCGTCTGGTCGGTCATCGGCACGTGAACCGTGATGAAATCCGACCGAGCATAAATCTCGTCCAGCTCAACGACCTCCACCTGCAAGGCCTTCGCGCGGCTCAAACTGAGAAATGGATCGTAAGCCAACACGCGCATTCCGAACGCAATCGCCCGTCGCGCCACTTCACTGCCAATCCGGCCCATGCCGACAATGCCGAGTGTCTTATTATAAAGTTCGACGCCCTCGAACGATTTGCGGTCCCACTTGCCCGCCTTCATCGAACCGTGGGCCTGTGGAATGTTGCGTGCCAGCGCCATCATCATCGAAAAGGTGTGTTCGGCGGTGGAAATCGTGTTGCCGGCGGGCGTGTTCATCACAATGATGCCCCGGCGCGTCGCCGCATCCACATCCACGTTATCAACGCCGACGCCCGCGCGTCCGACGACGCGCAGTTTCTTCGCGGCTTCGAGCACGCGCTTGGTGACCTTGGTCTGGCTGCGGACCACCAGCGCGTCATACTCCCCGATGATCTCGCAAAGTTGGTCTTCCTTCAGACCGATGTTTTTGTCGACCTGGAACGCGGGGTTCTTCTTCAACAATTCCACGCCTCGGTCGGAGATCGGGTCTGCGATTAATATTTTCATGACGTGATGATGCGGCTAATCGTTTGATTTCGGCGCCCAATTTGCGATGTTATAATGCAATTCACAAGTAAAAATCATGAAACACATTACCTTGTATACGCGTGGGCTCTGCGGCTGGTGCCACGACGCCAGCGATTACCTGAAGGAGCATGGCATCGCCTTTCAGGAAATCGACGTGGGCCACGATCCGCATGCCTACGAGGAAATGAAGCGTCTTTCGGGCCAACACTACGTGCCCACCATCGTGATTGACGGCCGGATCCTGGCCAATTTCGACACTGGTCAGCTCGAGCAATTCCTCAAAACGTGCGGTGACTGATTCGCGCCACCGTCCAGATGATCGCGTGCGCCGCGCCGCACGCATAAAGCGCCGCCAGCAAATCGTCCAGTACAATCCCCAATCCCCCGCTGAAATGCTGCGACTCCCGGACGGGAGGCGGTTTCCATATATCGAACAGCCGGAAACAGGCAAACCCGATGATGATGGGCCACGGTCGGGCCGCCAATCCCGCCAGCGCCAGCGGCATCGCGGCAATTTCATCAATCACCACACACGATGGATCGGGTCGCCGCAAAATCTCCGCCGCTTCGCCCGCGCACCATACCGCGAACAACACGACCGCCACAAACACGAGCCAGTGCGCCCACGGCAGCAGCAGCGTCAGCAACCACCAGTAGCCAACGCCCAGCAAAGATCCCGCCGTTCCCGGCGCCACCGGGAAATATCCCGCACCGAAGCCAGATGCGATAAACTTGATCAACCGCTTATACATCGTTCAGGAACAGTTGGCGGTTCTTGTACATGTAGGCGATGCCCGACCACAACGTCAGCGCCACCGTTACCAGCATCAACCAAAACACCGTGGCTGAAAACACCTCATTGAATTTTTCGCAATCGGCCCCGAAGCAGTGCCATTCCTCGCGTGCCGCCAGCCCGAGCAATACAATGATGATCGTAATCATCTGCGTCGTCGTCTTGTGTTTGCCGAGCCACTCCGCCTTGAGCACCACGCCCTGCTCCAGCCCCAGCAGACGTAACCCTGTCACCAAAAAATCCCGAGCCACGATCACGAGCACCATCCACGCCTGCACCAGCGCGTTGCCGTGCGCGTTCTTCTGTTCGATGAAACAAATGAACGCCGCCGCCGTCAGCACCTTGTCGGCAATCGGGTCGAGCAGCGCGCCGAAGTTGGTGTACAGTTTCCGCCGGCGCGCGATCTCACCGTCCCACCAATCTGTCAGGCTCGCCGCAATGAAGATGGCCAGCGCCAGCGTTTTGCCGTAGGGGAAATGCGAGTAGCAAACGCCGCCGGACGGCAGTAGCAGTGCAGCGACCATCACGCCGGTCAACAGAATCCGCCCGACTGTCAGCTTGTTCGGCAAATTCATTGGCCGCGCATTCTAAGACCCATCGCCCCGCAGAACAAGCAAGTTGCACGCGCTTGTTTGCGCTTTGGGGGGCATGCTACGATTTGGTTCGTGCCTGAAAAGATGAGACCTCACGAACGAACCCGGACCGGATTGGTGCTGCTGGTGTTTGCCATCATCTTCTCGGCGCTGGAGGTCGGCAGTTATACCCGGAAATCCGCCACGACCGACGAACCACGACATCTGACGGACGGGTACACGGAACTGATGATCGGCGATTACCGGCTTGATCCGGAACATCCGCCTTTGTTGCGCCTCTGGGCGGCCCTGCCGCTGCGATTCATGAAGGGGATCACCCTGAACACCAGCACCCTGGACTGGGAGCAAGGCCAATCGATCGCGTTTGCCTACCAGTTTCTCTATCGGGACAACGACGCCGACCATTTGCTGTACCGGGCAAGGTTCATGACCGTGCTGCTGGGAATTCTGCTGGGAATTCTTGTGTACGTGTGGGCGCGTGAGTTGTTTGGATTTGGGACTGCAGTGGCCGTGTTGGCGCTCTATTGCCTTGAACCCAACATCCTCGCGCACGCGCAATTGGTGACGAATGATTTCGGGGTGACGCTTTTCTTTTTCGGCGCAGTGTACTTCCTGTGGAGGTCGGCGCGCAAGTTCAGTATCGGTAATGTGCTCGGCCTGGCGGCGTGTGTGGCGCTGGCTCATGTCAGCAAGCATTCCGCTGTAGGCCTGTGGCCGATTCTCGCGACACTCTTGATCTGTGATGGCCGCGGCAGCCAGCCGCTACGGTCCCGTCTGTTTCGTGGCGCTGCCATCCTGACCCTGCTGATAGCGACAACCCTCCTGGGCATCTGGTCGATTTACCGGTTCCGCTATTCCCCAACCCCTCTCATCCACGGACACATGCGCCTGTTCACTCCCACTGCGGCGGACAACGAGCAGGCGCCGCTCACCATGGCGGTCGTGGGTTGGATCAGCGATCACCACCTCTTGCCAAATGCGTACGTCATCGGGCTTGGGGTCCGCCGAAAGACCATGATTGGACGTATGGCGTTCCTCGCGGGACGAATCAGCGACTCAGGCTGGTGGTATTACTTTCCCGTGGCATTCCTGATCAAGACCCCGTTGTCCGTGCTGGTGTTGTTCGGCCTGACCCTTTGCTGGACTGGAAGGAAATGGAATGGCCTGCCACAAGCGCGTTTGTATTTATTAACGCCTCCCGTGATCTTCATGGCCGTGGCGATGATGACGGGGTTTGATATCGGCTTGCGTCACGTGTTGCCCATCTATCCATTCGTGCTGGTGGCCTGCGGTAACGCGATCAGCGAACTTCGCAAAAGAGTCCGTCCATTGTTACAGTTGGCGTTTGCCGCCGTCTGCCTGGTCGAACTCGTCCCGATCTGTCCGAATTACCTCGCGTTCTTCAATGGCCTCATCGGCGGTTCACGCAACGGGTACAAATATCTGGCGGATTCCAATCTCGATTGGGGTCAGGATTTGAAGGAACTGAAACGGTGGATGGACACCGATGGAATCGATCGCATTAATCTCAGCTACTTCGGCATGGCCGACCCTGCGTACTATGGCATCCGTTTCCTGTCTCTGCCGGGCACGGCGGATTATCCTCCCCAACCAACCCATTACTCGGAGATTCCCGGCTATGTTGCCGTCAGCGTGCAAAACCTTCAGGTGATCGAGCGCGACT
>CAZAQZ010000252.1:0-4975 GCA_964487175.1 uncultured Verrucomicrobiota bacterium
GGGGGATCCTTTCGGTCACCGATCCGGGGGCCGCGAGTCTTGGCAAACGATTCTATCGGGTGGGAGCGCAGTTCTAAGAAGTGAGCAAAAGGTAACGTGCATCAAATGAAGAACGGTATACTGCGTTAAGGTGTCAGATGCTGATTCTTGACACTTTCGTCGTGTTACACCGGGGCAACTGTTTCTCGTCACTGGCCACCAATCACCAGCCTGTCTCTGACTCTTTTGACGCGGCGGGCGGGATTGATGGCGATGTGGCCTTCGAGTTGCGCGACGTCATGGTGCAGTCGGGCTTGTCTGGCGGCGCGATTGCTGCTAAACAGTCTGGCCGGGGCGCGAGTGGCGGAACTGGCAGACGCGCGGGCCTTAGGAGCCCGTGGGGCAACCCGTGGAGGTTCGAGTCCTCTCTCGCGCACCACCTCTCATGATGCCATCCAATAAACTGCTTGCCATCGTCTCCGGCACGGGATTATAAGCGGTGCCAGAGTCTGCGTATGCGCGCCAGCGTCCATAGCGTTCTCCTCACCGCAACCATTTCCTTGTTGTTGACGTTTCCCACGGCATTCCTCCGGGCGCAGATGACGACCGTCCGGTTGTCGGTTTCAAAGGTCCAGAAGTTCGAGAACAATGGCTACAAGGATTCCAATGACGGCTGGTGGGGCGAGACCGTGAAAACAAAGACGAAACCGACCACCGCCTACTGCGACATCAAGATCCAATACATGGGCACCACGCCGATGAAAAACGTCCGCGTCGCGTGGAAATTGCTCGTCCAATTGCCAAAGCACGCCAGGGCCTCGGTGAAGGCGGGAGAGAAAACCGTCGATCTTCAGCTGGGCAAGGACGTCGAATTTGAAACCGACCCCGAGGATGGCAAGGCGATCGGCTACTTGGTCGAGGTGTCCACCAACGACCTGGTCCTTGCGTCGACATCAGAGCCATCCGACTTCGAGGCCAGGTTGAAAAAGGCGAAGCCAGCGCGCTAGGACCTGGCAGACGCGCAGACCAACTGGCGGACTTTCTCGCCACTCGCCACTACCCACTACCGAATGCTGTGGGGCGAATCCTGCAGAAAGGAAACGACCTTATCCTGGATGTCCGGCGTTTCAAACATCGGACCATCGTGGCCCGCGCCCTTGACTGTGATCAACTCGTTCTTCACCCCGGCCTCGTCAAGCCGTGCATGCAACCTCTGGCTTTGGACGACAGGCACCATCTCATCCTTGTCACCGTGCAGGATAAGCACCGGCGCGCTATCGTGACTGACATAGTTAATGGGACTGGCCAGGCGCGCCAAATCCAAATGGTCGGCCACCGGCCCGCCCAACAATCGTTGCACAGCATCCTGGGCTGTTGCGTGTTCGTTTGTTCGAACGGTTTCATCCACCACCCTGGTCAGATCCGTCGGACCGAAAAAATCAAGGATGGCCAGTGGTTTGATCGACGGGTCGGCGCCAAACGCCTTTTCATTTCGGGCAAGCCCCAATAACAACGCCAGGTTGCCGCCGGCCGAGCCTCCGCCGATGATGCAACGGTTGGAAGCGATTCCGTAAGACGCGGCATGTGCCATCAGGAAATTCAATGCCGTGTTGCAATCCTGTATCTGTGTCGGAAACGCCGCGTCACCGCTGAACCGGTAATCCACGCTGGCGATTGCGTACCCATGATTGATGAGGTACCGGACGTTGATCCACTCCTTGCTGCCGAGCATCCACGCTCCGCCATGAATCCACAAAATCAATGTCGGCGGTTGCTGGTGGTTGCCCGGAGGCAGGTAAAGATCAAAGTTCTGACGCGGATGCGGATTCGCCGTATACGGAATGTTTCTCGTTACGATCGGCGGTGAATTGGTCTGCCCATTCGCGGCGGAAACTGAAACAATCGGCAACAAAACGACCGCAACCATCGCGCGAACGGCATTGTGAATTCTCATCAGGTTCCTCGTCGGGTTGCCGGAGTTGTACCTGTTGTTGGTTGCGCGGACAACTTATTTGCGAACGTCTCGCCACTAATCACCAGCTACTCAAATGAAAGTGGCCTACTTGAATTCGGCCACTTCTTCGGCATCCAGACGATAGAGACTGACGAGATAGCCGTTCTCACGGGCTTCGCCTGCGTGAAAAACGCCGCGCACGCTGATCGGCCCGGAAACGAAATCGGTCGTCCCCCCTCGTGTGATCTTGACCAGCACGATGTGATTGACCGTCGGCGCCGACCCGTAACAGCAGCCGAACAGCGCGGGCATGAGAAGAAACTCAGTGATGTCCTTCGTCTGCGTAAGCGGCATCATGAACCCGGCCATCTCCACCTTGAGACCATCAAACTTCTGGATGTAATCGGGAATGGGGGTCTTTCCCTCAATATACGTCCAGCTTTTCAGTGTCGCGAAAGATAATTTGACCAATAAACCATCGCGCCTGGCGATGGTGACGTCTTGTGTCAGGTTTGCTTCACCCTGGTTGACCGCCAGGTAGGCGGCGACGGATTTGCGAAGCCGGTCCCTGGCAGACTGTTGGGGAGTTGGATTATTCGTCTGGGCCACACACATTTGCACCGACAGAAAGAGGGCGAAGGCCCCGGCCGCCCCAACCACTGCCGCACGTGATGTGATGATCCTGTTGACCGTGCCCATCACTACCCAGGCAGCAAGGCAAATGCCACCCCAGAGTGGCGTGTGGTGAGTGCCGAGTGGCGAGTAGGGAGCCGGTGTACTGCTCATCACTAACCACCAGTCACTGCCCTTTGCCCTCGAGCGTTGTAGCCGCGCCTCTGCGAGGCGCGAGTCGTTAAGCTATCCAAAGATTTCAACACCTCACAAAAGCGTGGCTACGCCGATTTCGCGGGAAATCGCCATTTGAATTTGAAATCTGCCATGTTGGTGACGTGATGGAGGAGGGCTTGTTTTTACGGCGCTGAGGACTAAAATCAAATTCGACTGAACCAACATGATCGAAACCACCTTCACAGTTCTGGTCTGTCTGCAGTTTCTGGTGGTGGGGTTGCACGATTGGCTGGAGATTCCGGGTTGGACGCATGGCCACCAGGTGCAATCGGCTATCGGACGAAACAAGATGGTGATCGGGACGTTGGTCAACGGCATCTTACCTGGTCTGGCCGCGGTCTACGCCCTGTACTATTGGCACCGGCCCAAGCCGGCATTTGTGTTGAACTACTGGATCATCTACTGCGCCGTGGTCGTCATGGGGGCCATCTCGTCGTGGTGGATTCCGTACTTCCGTGGCACCGATGAGAAGACGAAAGAGCTTTACCGAAAGATGTATGCCGGGACCCGGCAAGTGCTACCACCACGCGGTGACAATCCGAGACCCAACCTGCTGCATCTCTATTTTCACGGGTTGGGCCTAATCAACCTGGCCCTGGCCACGATCCTGCGGTTCCGAATTGCCTGAATCCCCGCGTCTATCCGCCCAGGAAACCGTCCGGCGGCCGTCTCATCACTAGCCACTTCCTCCCTGTCAGTCACTGCCCTCGGCTTCAGCGTCAAGAATCGGGAGTCGACCCCGGCGACTACGCCCTCGGAGTGGGCCACGGTCCTGGCAATCCCGGACCGATTGTTTCTGCTACGGCCCGACTCGCACTCGGTAGAAGCGTGAGGGGGAGTTGGTGGCACCGCTCACATCGAGGTAGTTTGTGGACACGTAGCCGGAGCCGGTCAGGATGATTGGCGAACTAAGGTCGGTAAAATTGGTGGCGTAGTTGCCGCCGATCCCGTTGGTCGCCTGCACAATGTTGGTTTGCCCGGCCTTATCAGTCCACGTAACCCGAACATCGTTTCCCACAACCGCGATCGAGGTGATTTGGAAAAGCGCGGGCAGATTCGTCACGCCGCCAACCACCAGCGTTCCGCCCGTTTGTTGGAAAACGCCACAAGGATTGGTGGAAATCATCTGATCCACAACCAACGTCCCGCCGCTGAGCAGCAGATTGCCACTCTCCAAATCCAGCACGCCATTGTGGGCCGCATTGGTGACAAGCAGACTGCCTCCCGCGATGATGACCGTGCCGGTGCCCGCGCAATCAGGGGTGCCGATGGTCAAATTGGAATACACACTCGACAGGCCTCCCGCAACGGTGAGCGTCCCGTCTCCGCCGTATCCGCCGCCTTCTCCGCCAACAAAAACGCCCTCCGCCAACCAGGTGCCATTAGACACGGTCATCGTCCCCACGCCTTCAAGCCCGACATCGGTTGGGCCGTTGCCGACGAGCAGTTGGCCACCTGCAACGGTGACGCTTCCCGTCGCGCCGGGCGAATAACCGATCACCAGCCCTTCGGCTCCGTAACTATTATTGGTGCCCCCGAGCACTGTCAGTGTGCCTTGCGAACCAGTCATGACCGCCACGACTTGACTAAGGAAATTACACACGCCGTTGGACTGAATCAACGACCCTGTTCCGCTCACGCCCAAGGAGGTGCCTCCATCATCGATCACGCCGCCCGTGATCCACACCGTGCCCGTCGAGCCTGTGTTCAAACCTGCCCACATATCGTACCCGACGTCGTCCAGACCTCCTGCGACCGTCAGAGTGCCGGAGAGGTTCTCGCCAATTGCCTCGGTAGGTGATCCTTGCGAAGTAATGGGGAGGAAGATGGTTCCGCTCTCCAGCACAACCGATCCGTCTACGTTGAGCCCTACGTAGCCGGGAGCGGCCTCTAACCCCGCGATTACCAATTCGGAGTTGGTGATGGTGATGGCTCCTCCCGTGGAAACTGTGAGCGTGCCGTAGACCGTTACCAGTGACGGAAGCGTGTTGCTCAGGATCAACACATTGAATCCCTGGTGCGCCGGGCCATTGGAGTGGACGATGGGTGCTGATACGGTCAGGTTGCTGATGCTCAGCGAATCGGGGGCACTCACTACGGTATTGGAATCAATGACCACGTCCTTGAGGGAGAACCCTGTGAAAAAGCCATTGGTGATGAATGTGCTCGATTGGTTGATGGACGGAACGGCGC
>CAZAQZ010000253.1:0-4962 GCA_964487175.1 uncultured Verrucomicrobiota bacterium
CGCTTCCCTGGCTTTCCATACAGCAATCTTGACGGAATCTGCACGACTCATTTGACCCGCGCCGATGCCAAGCGTTCGACTGCCGCCGTCATTGGCACGCGCGAACACGATGGCGTTCGACTTGATGTGCTTGACCACCCGCCACGCGAACAGGAGGGCGTGTCGTTCCTCCTTGGTCGGCGCCCGTTTGGTGACGACCTTCAGGTCGTCCGCGGAAACCAACCGCGTATCGCGTTCCTGCACCAGCAGACCGCCTGTGACGGTTCGAAGGTCGTAGCCCGCCGTAACCCTGCCGCTGATCCATTTCATCAGCCGCAGGTTTTTCTTTTTCTGCAAGGTCGCCAGTGCCTCGGGCTCGAAATCCGGCGCGACAATGACTTCACTGAAAATTTCCGCTATGGCCTGGGCCACGGCTGTGTCCACGGGGCGATTCAATGCAATGATGCCGCCGAAGGGCGCTTGCTTGTCCGTTTCATACGCCAGACGCCACGCGTCCAAGGGCGTCATCGCGCTGCCGACACCGCAGGGGTTTGTGTGCTTGACGATTGCCACGGTCGGTTCTTCAAATTCAGCCACCAGCCCCGCCGCAGCGGTCAGATCAAGAATGTTATTGTAGCTTAGTTCCTTGCCGTGAAGTTGCTGGAACTGTGATGAAAAATCGCCGTACAACGCCGCCTTCTGGTGAGGGTTCTCGCCATAGCGCAGGTCCTGCGCCTTCTTCAGGGAGAGTGTAAGTGTTTCCGGGAAGGCAGACGCCTCTTCGCCTTTGGCTTTCATGCGCTCGGCGTGGAGATACCGGGTGATGGCAGCATCATACTTTGCCGTCGTTTCGAACACCTTCACCGCCAGTTTCCAGCGAAATTTTTCACACGTGTTGCCGTCGTGTTCCTGAATGTCGCGAAGCACATGCGGATAATCCGCCGGATCGACGACGACGGTGACGCTGGCGTGGTTCTTGGCGGCGCTACGCAACATGCTCGGCCCGCCAATATCGATGTTCTCAATCGCCTCGTGCAGGGTGGCATCCGGCTTGGTGATGGTTTTCTCAAATGGATAGAGATTGACGACGACAAGGTCGATCGGTTTGATGCCCTGCTCGCGCGCCTGACGCTCGTGGTCGGCGTTCCCGCGCAGATAGAGCAATCCACCGTGCACCTTGGGATGCAACGTCTTGACCCGTCCGTCCATCATCTCGGGAAAGCCGGTAAATTCGCTGACTTCAACGACCGGAATCCCGGCTTCCTTTAGAGTTTTTGCTGTACCGCCGGTGGAGATGATCTCGACACCGCGAGCGTGCAACTCGCGAGTAAACTCGACGAGCCCCGTCTTGTCCGAAACGCTGATTAACGCCCGCTGGATGCTGCCCATGGAGCACCCAGACTAACGGAGGAATGGCCCGTGTTCAATCGAATTTCAACTCAGGGGATTCCGCCCGGATCAACTGCCAATGCTGGTCTGTTTTGCGGAAAAACAGCCTGAAACGATCCGAAAACAGGTCGCTTTCGGTCGGGCCGCCTCTCGATTTGCTGACCACCTTGGCAATAAATATGGCGCGAGCCCTTTGATGATCCGGCTGGACCTCGATCTGGACGTCGGAGAGGTGGATGAACAGGCCTTCATGCTGTTGCTGGTACGAGCGCATTCCCGCCAACAACGAAGGTTTGTCCATGCCAAAATCATCGCTGTAATCATTGGCGATAGTCCCTTCCAGTCGCAGGATATTTCCTTGCTCGACGGCCCGCGTCATCGACACAAGCTGGAGACGAATCCGTGTCTCATCGCTGACGAAAAAATGCTGCCAGGCCCACCATGCGGCGAGCAACGCCAGGATCAATACGAGGATCCGTGTCCATTTCATCGGTTCCATCTCCAATGGCACAGCATCCGTGCCTTGACAAGCCGGGTCGCAACCACCCCATGCAACGTTTCCTCCAGCGGGACGGCGCGATTATCGCCCAGCACGAACACTTTTTTCTCGGGCACGCCTGTTGGTTCCATCTCCCAGGTGGGATTGATCTCCGCGTACGACTCGACCAGGGAGTTGCTGTTTACCTTCACGACCCCATCCGCGATCGCCACGGTTTCGCCAGGCAAGCCGATCACCCGCTTGACAAAGTACAGGGGCGGATCGTCGGCTGTGCGAAATATCACGATCTCCCCACGGACCGGCTGATAATGACGCACGCGAGCCATCAAACAAAAATCCCAGGATTTCAATGTGGGCACCATGCTGTCGCCCACCACGATGTACGGAGTCGCGACGAAGCGCACGATGAGGAAGACTATCGCCGCCGCTGCCAACATCCACAGGGAAAATATTGTCCGCCGCTTCATTGCATTCCGCCTTCGGAAGACGTTCCATCTGGGACGCTCATTTCGCAGTTTGACTCTCTCTTTTCGCAACGGCAATATCAAGCCGGAATCGGTAGCCCCATGTCACAATCATCTCAACCAAGGGGTTCGCCTTCTACGACACGATGAACAGCAACTGGAAATCATTGGCTACAGGTGCACTGTTTATCGCGCTGCTGACCGTCGCCGCCTACTTACCCATTCAACGCGGCGATTTCAGCTGGGATGATGACACTTTGATCACCGACAACCGGACGATCAAAGCCAGTGATGGATTGTGCCGGTTCTGGTGCACGACGGAAGCGGCGGATTATTATCCACTCACGCAAAGCCTCTGGTGGTTGGAATGGCGGATGTGGAGCAACAATCCGACAGGATATCACGTGATCAACGTGCTCCTGCATGCAGTCAACGCCATGCTGCTGTGGATGGTGCTTCGTCACCTCAACATTCCCGGGGCGTGGATGGCGGGAGCCATCTTTGCCATCCACCCCGTGAACGTGGCTACTGTTGCCTGGATCAGCGAACAGAAGAATACACTGTCGATGCTGTTCTATGCGTTGGCGATCTTCTTGTATTTGAAGTTCGACGAGAAAGGCAGGTGGCGATGGTATGGGTTGTCGGTGGCGGCGTTTCTGCTGGCATTGTTCAGCAAGAGCGCCGTCGCCATGCTGCCGATAGTGTTGCTGGGATGCGTGTGGTGGACACGCGGAAGACTGCAACGAAAGGACATCCTCTGCAGTATTCCTTTCTTCGCGCTTTCGTTGATCTTCGGTCTGGTCACCATCTGGTTTCAATACAATCGGGCCGTGGGGGCGCCGGTGTTTCGGAACGTGGGATTCCTGTATCGACTCGCTGTCGCGGGCTGGGTGCCGTGGTTTTATCTCTACAAGGCGATTCTGCCGTTCAACCTGACCGTGATCTATCCGAAGTGGACAATCGATGCCTCGAACTGGATCTCGTATGTGCCCGGTCTTGTCCTCGTCGGCTGTCTGATCCTTTTCTGGCGCAAGCGCGCGACGTGGGGGCGACCGTTGTTACTTGGCATCGGTTATTTCGTGGTCACGCTATTTCCTGTTCTGGGATTCTTTGATCAAGGGTTCTATGCGTACTCGTTGGTGGCCGATCATTGGCAATACTACTCCATCATCGGGGTCATTGCCTTGGCGGTTGCAGCAGCGGCGGCGATTAGTCGGCGGATGGGGGAAAGGGGCCGGTTTGCCGGCTTGGTGGGAAGCACCATTGTCTTGATGGTGTTGGGAACTGCGACATGGGGGCGGGCCCGTCTATACGCCGACGATGAAACGCTCTGGCACGATAATGTGCTCAAGAACCCGAATGCCTGGCTGGCATATAACAGCCTGGCCAACGCCCAAATGCAGAACGGCAGGATCGACGAGGCCATCAGCCATTACGAGCAGGCCCTGCATCTCAAACCGGATTACGCCAAGGCACACGACAACCTGGGCGTGGCGTTGGCGCAATCCGGCAGGACCAAGGAGGCTATCGCGCATCTTGAGCAGGCGGTCAGGATCGATCCAGATTTGGCCGACGCGCATGACAACCTGGGAAACGCCCTGCTGCAAGCCGGCAGAGCCCAGGACGCGATCGATCAATATGAGCAGGCGTTGCGTCTCAGGCCCGATTGGTTCATCGCCTGCAACAACTTGGGAAATGCGCTCTCGCGGGCCGGCAGGCTTGATGAGGCAATCCTCCAGTATGAGCGGGCGTTGCGAATCAATCCCGATTATGCCGAAGGGCACAACAATCTCGGTGTCGTTTTGGTCCGGTCGGGAAAGACACTTGAGGCAACAGCGCAATTTGAGCAAGCGCTGCGAATCAGGCCCGACTACATCGACGCACAGAAGAATCTGGCGCGCATGCGGGCGGCCCCATAGGCCTATGCCATTACGACTTCCCGTTTGCCTTTGCGGATCTCGCCAATGAGATGGGGTTTCACACCTGCCCTGGCGGCAATCTTTTGAATGTCAGACACGGACGCCGGATCAACAATCAGTACCATGCCGATGCCCATGTTGAACACCCGATAGGCCTCCTCTTCGGCTACGTTGCCGCCTTCCACCAGCATCTTGAAAATCGGCAGCACCTCCCAGGAATCGCGCTGAATAACCGCCGTGCAGTTCTTCGGCAACACTCGCGGAATGTTGTCGTAGAATCCACCTCCCGTAATGTGGGCAATGCCGTGGAGGTCATTTCGGATTTTAGGTTTTTGATTTTGGATTGTCCGAATGATTGGCCAATAATTCCGGTGGATCTTCAGCAATTCCTCACCGTAGGTCCCGCCGAGCTGGCTGCAATAATCATCCAGCCGCACGCGCATTTGGGCGAACAGGATCTGGCGCGCGAGCGAGTACCCGTTGGTATGCAGCCCCGTGCTCGCCAAACCAACAATCGCGTCACCCGGACGAATTCGTTTGCCATCAATGATCCGGTCGCGCCCAACCACGCCAACGATCGTGCTCACCAGATCATAATCGCCGGGAGCGTACATGCCGGGCATCTGCGCCGTCTCGCCGCCGATCAACGCGCAACCCGCCTCGGCGCATGCCTTGGCAAGGCCGGCAATGAGTTGCTGGAATACGCGCTGCG
>CAZAQZ010000254.1:0-4958 GCA_964487175.1 uncultured Verrucomicrobiota bacterium
CGTCAACGACCGGCGCGGCGAAGGCGGTCGGTTTGGCGATTCCCGAAGTGAAGGGAAAACTGACCGGCATGTCGTTCCGCGTGCCGACCCCGACGGTGAGCGTGGTGGATTTGACGGTTCGCACGGTGAAGGAAACCTCGTACGCGGAGATCTGCGCGGCGATGAAGAAGGCCAGCGAGACGTATCTGAAGGGCATTCTCGGTTACACGGCCGACGAGGTTGTTTCCACCGATTTCATCCACGACGATCGATCGAGCATTTTCGACGCGGGCTCTGGAATCGAGCTGAACAAGCGGTTTTTCAAGCTCGTCTCGTGGTACGACAACGAGTGGGGATATTCCAATCGTTGCGTCGACGTGATCCGCTTGATGGTCAAGTAGTTCGGAAGGAATTCTCAAGCCGGGCGTTTCGCAAGGAACGCCCGGTTTTTGATTGAGATTTGGGGTGCGATGCTGTATAGTACTCCCTTCAGCGGTGAGGTGAAAAAAAGGGGTCGGTGCACCGCGATGTGCAATAGGGAAATGTGAATTCCATCCTACTGAAGCCGCGCCATTTGCGTTTGACGTTTGCAGCGCTGACCCTGCAGATTCTCTTGACTGCTTCCTCCTTCGCGCAGACCCACAAGATTCGCGTCTCCGATCCTGCTGAAGCCCGGCAACTGGAGGAGATGGGCGCGACGTTATTAGCCGATTACGGCGGCTTCCAGTTTTATCAGGTCAACCAGCTCGGCCCGGAAATCAGCGGCATGCGTCACGTGGAACTTCGCGATGACGACAACCTGATCAACCTCAACGCCACGACACTCGACACGACCAAACCCAGCGTGCAAGCACTCAGGAAACCGAGGGGCACGTTCACGGGCAAGCGGATGCATCTGGTTCAGTTCGTGGGACCCGTGCGGCCGGAATGGCGCGACGATCTGATGAAGGCCGGCGTGCAGATCATTGATTACATTCCCGCGAACACCTATTTGGTTTATGGCGATGAGGCGGCGCTCGCTCAATTGCAAGACATCGCCCGCACCAGACCCCACATTCAGTGGGACGGCGAATATGCGGCGGCATACAGGATCCATCCCGGCGCCCGCGAGTTGGGGACCGATTTGTTCTCGATCCAACTCGTCGCCGACCCCGAGGCGAACCCGGCCACGCTGGCCATGATCGATCACCTCAAACTGGAAACCATCCGCCCCCACGACAGCGTGCTGCATTACGTCAACATGGTGGTGCGGCTTCGGCCTGGCGACATTACGACCATTGCCGATCAACCGGATGTCATCTCCATCCAACCGTATTTCACTCCGCGGAAATTCGATGAACGCCAGGACCAGATCATTGCCGGCAATCTCAGTGACAGCGCGCCGACCGCGCCCGGCTACCTCGCATGGCTGGCCAGCAAGGGATTTACGCAGGCGCAGTTTACCAGTTCGGGGTTTGCGGTGGACCTCAGCGACAGCGGCATCGACAATGGGACGACTTCACCGGGACACTTCGGCCTCTACACATTGGGCGACACGAATGCCGCCAGCCGCATCATCTACAATCGCCTGGAGGGCACTCCGAATTCGGGCAGCACGCTTCAAGGCTGCGACGGTCACGGCAACATCAACTCCCACATCATTTCCGCCTACGCCAACTTGTCCAACGGTTTCCCGCACGCCGATTCCTCGGGCTACCTCTATGACCTCGGCGTCTGCCCGTTCGTGAATGTTGGTTCCTCAGTGATCTTCGATTCCGCCACCTTCACGTTCCCGAACTATGCCAATCTGCAGTCGGCGGCCTACAACAATGGCGCGCGCATCAGCAACAACAGTTGGGGAGCAACCAACGATCTCTATACCACAGACTCGCAAACATACGACGCGCTGGTGCGCGACGCGCAGCCGTCCGGCTCGACCTATTCCGTCAGCGGCAACCAGGAAATGGTGATCGTGTTCGCGGCCGGCAACGAAGGGCCCGGCGGCAGCACTGTGGGTGAACCCGGCACCGCCAAGAACGTCATTACCGTGGGCGCGGCCGAGAATGTGCGTTCGATGACGCCCGCCAATGGCGGCACGGATCCCTCCGGCAACGACGGTTGCGACGTCCCCGACAGCGATGCCGCTGTTGCAGACGACATGGCGTATTTTTCCAGCCGCGGACCCTGCAACGACGGACGAACCAAGCCGGACATCTGCGCGCCCGGCACGCACATCACCGGCGGCGCACCCCAAAGTTCGCCGCCGCCGTCTCCCAGCGGGACAGGGAGCGGTCTTGCCTGTTTCGCGGGTACGGGAGTCTGCGGGCTGCCGGGCGGCGGCACGACAGGCAATGTCAGCAACTACTTTCCTTTTGGCCAGCAATTCTACACGGAATCGTCCGGCACCAGCCATTCCACCCCCTGCGTGGTGGGCGCGTGTGCGTTGCTGCGGCAATACTTCATCAACAACAGCCTCACTCCGCCCAGTCCCGCCATGACGAAAGCGTTCCTGGTCAATTCGGCCCGTTACATGACGGGTTCCGGAGCCAACGATACGCTGCCGTCCAACAACCAGGGCATGGGGGAACTCAATCTCGGCACCGCGTTCGACGGCGTGTCACGTGTGCTGCTCGATGAACTGCCAATCGATATATTCAACGCATCAGGCCAGACCCGCACGTTCATCGGCACGGTGACCGACAACACGAAACCATTTCGCGTCACGCTTGCCTGGACCGACGCACCCGGCTCGACGACGGGCAACGCGTATAACAACGACCTCGACCTGGTCGTGACCGTGGGCACCAATACCTATCTGGGCAACGTGTTCAGCGGTCAGTATTCCACGACCGGCGGTAGCGCCGACCAAAAGGACAACGTGGAGAGCGTTTTTCTGCCGGCGGGCGTGTCCGGCGTTTACACGGTCACAGTTTCTGCAGCCAATATCAATTCCGACGGCGTCCCCGGCTATGCGGATCCTCTCAACCAGGATTTCGCGTTGGTTGTTTACAACGGCGTGGCGGCCACTCTGCCCGTGATCACGACCGACGGCTCGACGTTGCTGGTGGAAAGCTGCATGCCGACCAATGGCGCGATTGATCCGGGCGAGACAGTTACGGTGGATTTCAGGCTGCAGAACATCGGCACGGCGGCGACCACCAACCTCGTCGCCACTCTGCTTGCGACCGGAGGAGTCACGAATCCCTCAAGTCCGCAAAGCTATGGAGTGCTCGCACCCGGGGGAGGGAGCGCCGTCCAGCCATTCACGTTCACGGCCAATGGCAATTGCGGCGGCATCATCACCGCGACGCTCCAGTTGCAGGACGGTCCCTCCAACTACGGAACCGTGAGTTACAATTTCACGCTCGGTCAACTCGGCGGTTCCACGAATGTGCTCGCGCAGAATTTCGATTCCGTGACCAAACCGGCATTGCCATCAGGCTGGACAACCACGGCCACCGGGGCGCAGTCGCCCTGGATCACGACGAACCTGAACGCGGACACATCGCCCAACGCTGCGTTCTCGCCTGATCCAGGCAACGTGGGCGTCAACGAACTCGTGTCGCCCACGATCAACATCGTATCCCCGGCGGCGCAACTGCGTTTCAGGAATAATTACCAACTGGAAGCGTATGCGTTCGATAACGTCACCGCATTCGACGGCGGCGTGCTGGAAATCAAAATCGGCAGTGGCTCGTTTATCGATATTCTGGCTGCCGGAGGCAGCTTCATCACCAACGGTTACAATCGCACGATCAGCTCTTCGTATGGCAACCCGCTGGCGGGCCGGCAGGCATGGAGCGGAAATTCCGGGGGCTACATCACCACCATCGCGCGTCTACCCGCAAACGCAGCGGGACAGCCCGTCCAATTGAAATGGCGCTGCGGCAGCGACAACAGTGTCAGCAAATCCGGTTGGTACATCGACACGATCTCGGTTAGCGACAGTAATTTCGTCTGCTGTTCGCCTCCTGTGCCAACCGCGGATGTGGCGATCACGAAGTCCGCGTCACCCAATCCTGTGCTGACCAGCCAATCGCTCACGTACACGTTGACAGTCTCCAACGTTGGCCCATCCACCGCGACCAGCGTTATGGTCACCGACCCGGTACCGGCCAGCGTTTCCGTTGTATCCGCGATTGCCAGCACCGGCACATGTACCAATATTGGCGGCGTTGTCGTCTGCAGTCTCGGCGACATGACCAGCAATGGCGTGGCGACCATCACCATCGCCGGTTCGCCGTCGGCTACCATCGATATCACCAACATCACCAATACCGCCACCGTCAGCTCTGGCGTGTCCGATCCGGCTCCGAGCAACAATACCGCCAGCGCCACGACGACTGTCTGGCTCGACAGCGTGGGCGACGGCATCCCGGATTGGTGGCGCCAGCAGTATTTCGGCTGTGTTCTCTGTCCGCAAGCCGCGGGCACTGCCGATCCCGACGGCGACGGTTTTACCAACGCACAGGAATATCAGATGGGCACCAACCCGACCAATCCGGGCAGCGCGTTGCGCATTACGAGCATCGTGGTCACGGGCAGCGATGTGTCATTGACATGGTCCACCGCTGGTGGCCACACGAACATCGTGCAAGCGGCTCCCAATCTCAGCAGTGGTTACTCCAATATAAGTCTGAACATCATCCTCCCCGGCAGTGGCGACATCTCGACCAACTATCTCGACCCCGGCGCGGCCACCAACGGCCTGACGCGTTTCTACCGCATCAAACTGGTGCCCTAGCAGGCCACTTTATAACCTCGACACGCTGGCGAGCTTGTGTTTCACTCGGCCTTGGAGAAGCGTTGTGAGATTGGGAATTCCATCGAGGGCGATGGGCCATATTGGGCTTGTCTTGGCCACCTGCGTTTGTTTTCTGTGGTCGGTATCCTCGCGCGGCCAAACTAACACTTGGATCAATGCCGTCAGCGGAAAATGGGAGACGTCCGGCAACTGGAACCAGGGTGCGCCTTCCCTCACTCAATCCGGGTGCCTGATC
>CAZAQZ010000255.1:0-4955 GCA_964487175.1 uncultured Verrucomicrobiota bacterium
CGGCTTTCATCAGGCCGATGTTGCCTTCGTTGATCAAGTCGAGCAGCGGCAGCCCGAAATTGGCGTAACCGTAGGAGATCTTTACGACAAGGCGCAGGTTGGCCTTGATCATCCGCTCGCGGGCCCGCTTGTTTCCCCGCTTGATCTGCGAAGCCAAAGCGATCTCTTGTTCGCGCGTCAACAAGGGCACCTTTCCAATCTCCTGCATATAGATGTGGAGCGATCCTTCGCTTTCGTTGTATCGGTCAATAACCATATATATTCTCCCCGTGCACGCACGACGGCCGTGTCGATGAGCGGCAGGTTGCAACGACAACCATTCCCGCACTTAAAGTGCAACCCGGCCCGATTTGGTTGACACCTGCGGCCCGCAGCTCATCGGGCCGCCGAAATTCCGCCGAGGAACGGTTGATACATCCGATCATTTTCGGAGTGAGACCTTCACAATTTCGCCATTGGCAGTCCGGCTGATTTCGATCGTTCTACCGTCCGAAGTCGCGAAAGCCAAACCGTCGGAACTTACCCAACGCCAGATGCCGGCTTTTCGCCACTGGAGGCTCCCCTGCTCGGAAAGTTCTCGATCGTCATTGAGGAACGCGTGAACTTCCCTTTCGCTCAGTGGTGCCACATGTTCAGTTCCTTGTTTCATGGTCGTCGGTTCGCCGTCGCCCTTCCTTTTTCCAAACGGGCAAATTCCTCTTCTGTTTTCTCGGCAGCTTTCATATCCAGCAGGAACCGGGAGCGTGCTGCCTCGAGGCTGAAGGAGTCCCCGCCCAGATTGCAAACTCGAAAGTTGCCTCTCCGGTCTTCTTTCAAGACAGCGTAATTCCAGCCGTCGTCCTCTTTCCCCGCGATGGTGCCGATGATGTTTCCCACCTTGTTGGTGAACCATTCAACCTGGTTCACCATCAACCTTTCCAAGACAAGATGGGGCGGCTGAAACCTGTCGAATTCTTCCCTGCGTATGCTTTCAAATGGCACAGATACCTTTCCCGGCAGCGACAGTTGGAGTTGGGTTGCCCCGCCTGGCCATGGCGTGTCGCCGTGGAATGTGGTCGAAGTGAGACAGCCAGTTGAGACCCAATTTCACCATAGGCTTCATTTCAGGAATAGCGAATTGTTTCGTAAAGTATGTTTAGCAGCGGTTTAGTAGGCGGCTTCTTATTCTGAGCAGCGACGAAGGCAGGAACGCTCCGTCCTTTTCGCCGCTGCCATCGCCAGTCGAAAGCCAACTCTTGCAGCCTCGAGGTTGTAAAGGTTCGATTCCAAGTGACAGACCTGAAAGTCGCCCGTCCAATCACGTTTCAAAACAGCGTAATTCCACCCTTTTTCGTCCCGACTGTAAGCAATCGTACCGATCGTGTTCTCCACGGCATCGCCAAACCATTCGATTTCCTCTCCAATAGCGGCCTCGAGAATGGCGTGAAAACGCAAGAACCTCTCAAATCTCCACCTGCTTATGCTTCTAATCGTCACAATTCTTTCCCACAGAAGTGGCCGCTGTTTGTTCATGCTTTGGCATCGCCTCACGCGGTCAGCCAATCTGGAGTGAAGACATCCGCACTGGCGATACTGAGCAAGATAAGTCTTGTCTTAATCCTGCACAATGGGGTGAACACCGTATGCCGTGATCGGACAAGCACGACCACTGTACTGGTCCCACGATGAACCTTATCATTCAGAAGCGAAATAGGGGCCACCGGCCCGAAATCGCTTTGCTCGGAAGCAGACGACGTCAGTGATCGCGGGGCCGGGCGGGGAAGTACTGCTTCGCTAAATCCTCATAGCGATTGATAACCAAGCGTACGAAATGGCGTTTCTCGCTGTAAGTGCCGGGGAAGAAGCTGCCTTTGAACCCGGCGATGACGACGTTGCGCAGTTCGCGGGGAGCCATTTTCAACTTGTCGATGGCGATGCGCAGTTCGTTGGTGACGGAGGTGTTGGATACCAGCCGGTTGTCTGTACAGATGGAGACCGATAATTCGCGATCCAGCATCTGGCGCAACGGATGGCGGGAAAGATTCCTCATCCGTGGCAGAGTCTGGGCGTTGCTGGTGAGGCAGACTTCAATGGTGATGCGCTGGCTGGCGATGTATTCGGCCAGATAATGCGTGTAAGCGACCGGGTCCGGGATTCCGGGGTTTTGGATTAACTCATGGGAGAACAGCCAGGTGCCGTGGCCGATCCGGTTGGCATAGCATTTCGTGATCGCCTGGAAAATGGATTCGGGCCCGTACGCTTCGCCGGCGTGGACGGTCTTCCGGATGAAGTGGGAATGCGCATACTGGTAGGCCGCGCTGTGATCATCGGCGGGATAACCGGCCTCAGCGCCTGCGAGATCGAAGCCAACGACGGGCAGACCCTTCTTGTGCGCCAGATCCACCGCAGCCCGCGCCAATTCCATCGAAGCGGTGGCGCACACCTGTTTCGGGGATGCGTTGGGCAGCACTTCGAACAACCGGCGATAATAAGGCGACATCTGCGGCACAATGAACCGGAGCGCGCACACGATAATGCCAAAGTGGAACGGAACGTCCGCGCCCGTGCTCACTGCCTTGGATTGATTGTGACGTTTCTGGGCACGTTCCAGGCCCCGACAAACCGAGGCGACGACTTCCTCCATCCCGAGGCGGTCGTTGATGTGCAACTGCGGCGCGTATCGCACCTCAATGTAGCGGACGCCCTCGGCGAGGTTGTCCTCCGCAAGCTCAAACGCGATGCGCTCCAGACTTTCGGCGGTCTGCATGACCGCGCAGGTGTAGGCAAACCCCCTGAGGTACTCGGGCAGGTTGGCGTATTTGCCCTTGAACACCAGCCGGCGCAGCCCATCTTCGGTGTACGACGGCAGCTTGACCCGATGTTTCCTGGCCAGTTCAATCAGTGTCGGAATGCGCAACGAACCGTCCAGATGCAAATGCAGGTCGGTCTTCGGGATCCGGCGAATGAACTCCTCGGGTATCGTGGCAGACATTAAGATTTCTCCCTCGGTGTGAACGATCTGTTTCGGCAACGTTAAGTTTCCAACCCTGAAACATCAAGCAAAACAAGCGTGCCGCAGCGCAAGAAAAAAAGTTCCTAATCGCACGAAAGCAGTGTATAAATACCTCGCGACTTCGTAGGAAAGTGGACCGTTTTCTTCCGGGCTTTGGGAAAACCATTCTTTTCCAGTGAGCGGGGGGCTTTTCTCGATGTCGCGAGGAGTCGGAATGAACGCCATTACCATTACGCTTGACGGGGGCACCCAGATTCGTTGCTCCGCAGGCACGCGAGTCGGTGATATCCTTTCCCAGCGCCGCTCCCCCGAAGGGTACGATTACGTGGGGGCGCTGGTGAATAACGACGCCGTCTCGCTCACTTACCCAGTGGAGGTGGACACGAATATCACGCTGCTCACGCGCGCCGACTCCCATGGGTCCCAGATTTACCGCCGGTCTGTGTGTTTTCTGCTGGGCAAGGCAGTGAAGGAATTGTTCCCCGAGGCGCGGTTTGCCGTGCAGCACTCGTTGGGCACGGGATATTTCTGCAGCTTCGAGATGGACGGCAAACCCGGCATCTGTGACGAGCAACTGCAAAGCCTCGACAAACAAATGCGGGCCACGGTTGAACGCGATGTCCCCATCGAGATGCGCCAGATCGCTTTCACGGAGGCCGTCCAGAAGTTCGAGCAGGAAAAACAATGGGACAAGTACAACCTGTTGCGCTTCCGCAACCCGCCGAAGATCGCCACGTGCTGGTGCGAGAATTTTTCCGACCTCGCCCACGGCGCGCTGGCCCCGAGCACGGGAACGTTGACGTTGTTCAAGCTGATTCCCTATCCCCCGGGGTTTGTGCTGCAGATGCCCGACCGCGACACGCCGAACGAATTGCTCCCGCTGGAGCCACAGCCGCGGTTGTTCCAGATTTACAAGGAACACAAGGAATGGGGCCGCATCCTCGGCGTCACCACGGTAGGCCGGCTCAACGAGATCATCGTCAACAAGGAGATCAGCGAGTTCATCAAGATCGCCGAGGCGTTTCACGAGAAGAAAATCGCGCAGATCGCCGACCACATTTACGAGCATCGCGACCAGATCAAGTGGGCCCTGATCGCCGGACCGTCCTCCTCGGGCAAGACCACGTTCGCCAAGCGGCTGGCAGTCCAGTTGCGCGTCAGCGGCCTGCGTCCCGTGACCATCTCCGTGGACAACTATTTCGTGAGTCGCGAACAGACGCCGCTGGACGAACACGGCAAACCCGATTTCGAAAACATCGAGACGGTCGATTTGCCGTTGTTCAACGACGACCTGATGCGGCTGGACAAGGGGGAAGAGGTCGATTTCCCCAGTTTCAACTTCGAGAAGGGCTGCCGTGAATATCGCGGCGAGAAACTGCGCATCGAACCCGACCAGATCGTCCTCGTCGAGGGCATCCACGGGCTGAATCCGCGTCTGACCCAGTCGGTGCCGCCGGCGCACAAATTGAAGATCTACATCAGCGCGTTGACGCAGTTGAACCTGGATTCGAACAACCGCATTTCCACCACCGACAATCGCCTCATCCGCCGCATGGTGCGGGACAACAATTTTCGAGGCAACTCGGCGCTGGCCACGATGAACATGTGGCCCAGCGTGCGACGTGGCGAGAAGACCTGGATTTTCCCCTTCCAGCAGGAAGTCGACATCGCCTTCAACTCCGCGCTGGACTACGAGCTGGCCGTCCTCAAACCGTTCGTCGAGCCGTTGCTGGCCGAGGTCAAACCCGTGCATCCGCAATACGCCGAAGCACGCCGGTTGCAGGAATTCCTGTCCTGTTTCGTCGGCCTCTCCGATCGCTTCGTGCCGCCCACATCGATCCTCCGCGAATTCATCGGCCACAGCAGTTTCCGCTACTGACCCAATTGGCGTATCGCACCGGTGAAAAATCAGAGCCCGTTGTAGCAGCGCTTCTATGAAGCGCTAGTTGTTCATTCATTTTAT
>CAZAQZ010000256.1:0-4955 GCA_964487175.1 uncultured Verrucomicrobiota bacterium
CGCAGAGTCAGGCGCTGGATTTGTACTTTTTATTAAGAACGGTGTCCTTGATGCTCTAGAAGGATGCATGTTTGATGGTTCCTGGCCAGAGAACATTCCCAGCTTTCGATTAAAATATTCTCCCGACCCGAAACGTAATATGGAAACCATACGCAAGGAGTTGTCTTAGACAGTCAAGCGGGTCAGCTCTTCAGCGTCGCAATTGTTGGGGAATCATTCCGGGTCCTTCGCGTCGTATTTGTGCGTATTCGTGTTCATTTGTGGCTCTTCACAGCGAGGGGGGGAGAATGTCCTGTTTGTCGGGGGCGTTGGGGTTGACCCAGCCTTTGTAGAAGAAATCGCGATCTGACGAGCTGACGCTGGAGCAGCCGGTCAAGAGGATGCCGAGCGACAGAAGCGTGAGGAGAGTCAGGATAGGGAAGATTGTACGAAGGGTGTGTTCCATGGCGTCAGGCTGGATCAATTTCGTATCCCTGCTTGCGCAGACGTTGCAGTTTGTAGAGCAGGGCGCGCCGGCTGATCCCGAGCGCTTTGGCTGTTTCGGTGCGATTAAAGGCATGTTTGCCAAGGGTCTGGAGGATGGCTTGTCGTTCCATTTCTTCCAATCGTTCCACGTCCTCGGATGACACAAGGGGTGGTTGCTCCGCGGCGGCGCGCACGCTGGCAGGCAGATGCTCCGGCAGGATGAGTTCGCTGCGGGAGAGCAGGACGGCCCGCTGCATTGCGTTGCGCAGTTCGCGCACGTTGCCCGGCCAGGGATAGCGTTCCAGACACGCGGCAGCCGTCTCCGAAAACCGGGCGTTGCCCTTGGCAAATTCCCCGATAAACATTCTGGCCAGCGGCAGAATGTCCTTCCGCCGTTCGCGCAAGGGCGGGACATTCAAGTCGACCACGTTGAGGCGATAGAACAGGTCTTCCCGGAAGCGGCCACTCTTGACCTCTTCGTCAAGGCTTCGATTGCTGGCGGCCAGGATCCGGGCGTTGGTGGAGATCTCCCGGTTGGATCCGACGCGCTGGATCCGGCCATCGTGGGTCACGCGCAACAGTTTGGCCTGGAGTTGCGGCGGTATCTCTGTGATTTCATCGAGAAAAATCGTGCCGTTATCCGCCGCCTCGAAACGCCCGATCCGTTGCGCATGGGCGCCGGTGAACGACCCGCGTTCGTGTCCAAACAGCTCGCTTTCCAGCAGCGTATCGGGAATGGCGGCGCAATTGACTTTGACCATGGGCCCGGCCGAACGCGGACTCCACGCATGGATGACATCGGCCACCACTTCCTTGCCCACACCGCTTTCGCCGGTGATCAATACCCGCGTGTCGGAAGGGGCGATCAGCGCCACGTCACGGAACACGTCTTGCATGAGCGAGCTTTGAGCGATGACGTTCGCCGGCAATTGCCGGTTCTCGCTCCCGGCCAGCGACTCCGGTTGAGCAATGCCCGTTGCCTGCTGGACGGACATGACCAGTTCGTCCAGATCGATTGGTTTGGCGAGGTAATTGACCGCTCCATCACGCATGGCGCCGACGGCTTCCCGGATATCGGCGTAGGCGGTGACCAGTAGGACGGGCAACTTCGCGTGTTGCTGGCGCGCCTGCCGCAGCGTTTCCAATCCGGAAAGGCCCGGCATCCGCACATCGGAGATCATCATGCTGACGGGTTCGCTGCTAAGGATTTCCAGGGCGCGCTCGCCGGAATCCACCACGACGGTTGTGAATCCCTGGCTGCGCAAAAACGTATCCAGCAAGCTGCGCTGGCCCGGATCGTCGTCCACGATCAGGATGCGAGGCGGATGTCCCCCGTTGGTTTCAGACGGTTGTGTCTTCAATCCTTTTCCACGAGTTTCAAGTGCGTCACACGGAAGATAGCACCTTTCGGCTCGTTGGGCAGGCAAACAATGTCCCAGCCATGGGCGATCACGATTTGATCGACGACCGCCAGCCCCAGGCCTGTGCCCTTGAGCTGGGTCGTGAAGTACGGTTTGAAAATCTCCTTGCGGTGTTCCGGCGGCACCCCGGGACCATTGTCGCGAACTTCCACAAACCCCTCCGAGGCGCTTTGCCTGCCCGCCAGCACATGGATCGCGCCCCCGGCGTCGATGGCCTGGATGGCATTCAGCACCAGGTTGAACAACATCTGGCGCAACAGTTGTTCGTCCGCTTCGATGAAGACCGGTTCGCCCTTGATTTCGAGCTGGGCCTTCTTCTCCTCGATATCGTAGCTCAAGGCGTGGACGACCTCCTTAATCGCGGTCTGCAGCGGCAGCACCGACCGCCGCAACTCGCGGGGCCGAGAATAATTGATGAACTCGTTGAGTTGCGTGGTGACCTTGTCCGTTTCGTCCACGATGGCGCGGGATTTCTCCTGGATTTCCGCCGGCGCATCCGGTTGCTTGGAAATCATCTGGGCCAGGCCGCGAATGATGTTCAGGGGGTTGCGCGTTTCATGCGCCAGCCCGGCGGCGGCGAGGTTCATCTCCTTCAGATGTGAGGTCAGTTCGCTGGCGCGCATCAGGCGCAGTTGGAGATCCGAGGACTTGCCGAGATTGCGCCAGGCCAGTCCGAAACCGACGACGGAAACGGTGGCGAGCAGCACGATCATGAACCGGAGCCGAAGGTCCTGATCGCCGGCGGTGAGGACGGCTTGCGTGGACATCACGATAATAAAACTGTGCGCCCCTTGTTTTTGGATCAGCGCTTTGTACTCGTCCTCGCTCATCCACGGTGGGCGCGAAAAACGAGGCCGACGGGAACCGCCGCGTCCCCACGGGCTGTTGGTAGGGGAAGCGGCTGCGGAAACTTGATTGTCCGTGCTCGACTCACTCGCAACATCACCGGTCGGTTGTTCAGGCCGAGAAGTCCAGGGAGGAGGCCAGTTCGTTCTGGATGCGCTGAACCGGTTGGTTTCCGGCGGCCGAAAGAAATCCTCCGGACGCGACACAATCGGCGTGGTGGCGCCTTCAATGTCGTGGGTCATGTTGGTTCCCAGGTCCACCAGGTTCATGACCGTCACCGTTTGCACGTCCCAACGCACGACCGGCTCATCGACAGACTGGAAATGGGTATCGGCGAGCGTACCGGCCGAGGCAACCACGTCACCGCCGGCATTCAACAGGGCAATGCCAATCAAATAGCCGGGTCTGACCAGCTCGGTCAGGGCGGATTCCAGACGCTCCTTGGAGATGACGCCGAAACGGCGCTGGGAGCGGAGCACAATGCCCAGTGTGGTGGAGATGTCCTTGGCCCGGTCAATCACAGCGGCCCGCGCCGCGCTTTCAACGCGAAAATGCTCGGCGGTTTGCCAGCCCAGGACGAGTGCCCAAGCGGCCAGCAGGAGTCCGTAGATCAACGTGCGACGGCGACTCGGTTCCATAAACGGCATTTCTTAATGGCAGGGCTCATTCCGGTTTTATTGGAGAGCCTGTGGTCAATTTTTTCCCGGCTTCACCGGCAATTTGTCAAGAAACCTGTCCAATACCTCTTCGGAATAGGATTTGGGAGTCAATGAGTGCGCCCGTTCACTAGCTGTAAGAGATGCCAATTGCGTCGGGGCCTGGATAACGTAGGGCGTCAGGAAAATGAGCAGTTCCTCCTTCGCCGTGCTGGCCACTTTTCGCTTAAACAGATTCCCGAGCACGGGGATGTCGCCCAGGATGGGGATCTTGGTGTCCGATGACGCCTTCGACCGTTGCATCAACCCGCCGATGACGACGGTTTGGCCGCTGGGCGTGACCACCACGGTGTTGGCCGAAACCACATCGATCACCGGAGCGTTGACACCCTGGGCAATCGGCACCGTCAAGCTCGGGTCGACCGACGAGGTTTGGGGCGCCACGATCATCTGAACCAGGCCATCGCTGGTGATGTAAGGCGTCACGTTCAGAATGATTCCAACGTCCGTATACGTCACTGAGTTGATGGGAGCCCCGGATAACGTGTTGTAACTGACGCTGGTGATCAGGGGAACATATTGTCCCACGACGACCGTGGCAGGCTGATCGTTTCGCGCCAAGATGGATGGTCGCGACAGGATCTCCGCCTTCCCCGCCTGCGCAATGGCGCGCAAAGTCGCCTGAAAATCGTTGCCAAGAATCTGATACAGTCCCGCCCCCGGCCCGGAAGCGTACGGGGCGATTTGTTGGAAGCTTTGGATGGGCTGGCCGAACGCGTTGGCGATCGGCGCATTGGATCCCGTGCCCGAACTGAGCGCGGACAACCCAAAGGAATTGGCGACGATCCCTGTCATCGAACCGCCGATGCCCTTCATCCATCCGCCTTCCACGCCGAAGTCGATCGCGTCATTGTGCGTGACCTGGACAAACACAACCTTGATCAGCACCTGGGGTTGCGGACGATCCAGATTGGAGATGACCTGGGAGATATAACGGGTCGTGTCTTCATCGGCCAGGACGGTGATGTTTTGCGTGTCCGGGTCGAAGGAAATCGTCGCGTTACCCACCGCGCCGTTCGGGTTGTACTGCTGGCCGCTGGTCGCGCTGCTGGCAGCACTGGCCCCGCCCCGGTTCGCATTGCCGCCACCAAACCCGCCGCCGCCGTAACCACCGAAGCCCTGACCGCCGGGCCGCTGTTGTTGCTGGGCCTGTAGTTCGACCGCGCCGCACAGGCAGAGACCGAGCAGGACCGCGAGACCGCGTTTTGATTTTTTCAACTGAGTATTCATCGTGAACCTTCCTGTTATGTGCTGCATGTTCCGCGTCGATTAGAATGACGGCGCTCCCAACGAATTGCGCGACGATCCCGACAACCCGCCGCCTCCCATCCCGCTGCCACTGCTGGTCGAGGTCCCCTGGTTTTGTTGGATTCGACTCATCAGGGGACTGGACTGTGACGAACTGCTGCGTGACGACGTGCTGCTCTGGAACATGTCCTGCAATACCTGCTCGACTTGCTGCGGGTCGGCGTTCTGCAAATGAATCACGCTGACGCGCGCCACCTTG
>CAZAQZ010000257.1:0-1654 GCA_964487175.1 uncultured Verrucomicrobiota bacterium
GACCTCTACGAGCAGGAGGTCGAGGTCCTCTTTCTCCAGAAGCTTCGAGACGAGAAGAAGTTTGATTCGGTCGATGCGCTGAAGCAACAAATCGCGGCGGATGTACAGGCCGCTCGCGATATCGTCGCCAAGGGAAACCAGGCGTCCTGACCATGGAAGTTCCGCATCCGCTGGCAGAAGTTTACCTGAGCCTCAAGCCGGAACCGGCGATTCACACTCATACTTTCCGACCGAATTTCTTCTCCAGTTCGGCGTAGGAAATCTGGATCATCGTGGGACGGCCGTGCGGGCACGTGTAGGGCAGTTCGCATTTGTGAAGTTGCTCCAGCAACGCGCGCAATTCCTCGCCCTTGAGCGGATCGTGCGCTTTTACGGCGTGGCGGCACACGGTCGTGGCAATCTTGTCCTCACCCAGTCGCCGCGCGTGGACCTGTTCGCCCGTCTGGCGCAACTCGTCCACGATGTTGCGAAATGTCTGCGGCAGGTTCTCCAACTTGAAATAGGGCGGCAACGAATCGATCAGGAACGTTTTTTCGCCAAATTCGCTGATGCCGATGCCGAGCTTGTGCAGTGTCTTCAGATTGCTTTGGAGAAATACTGCATCGCGTGGGTCAATCTCCAGCGTCACCGGAAGAAGTAATTTCTGGGAGGGTGCCGAGTCGCTCTCCAGTTCCTTCAGCATCTTTTCGAACAGCACGCGCTCATGGGCGGCGTGCTGGTCCATCAACACCAACCCTTCCGGCGATTCCACAATCACGTACAGTTGACCGATCGCACCGAGAATGCGCCACGCACCCTCTTCCGTGCGTACCTCTGCCAAAGGAACTGCGGGTGCCGTTGACGACGTGTCAGAAAGCGGCAGCCCTTGAAATGCCGCCTGCTCCGTCGGCGTCCATTGCGTTGTCAGTGTCCACGGCCGCCCGCCCCGCACCGTGTGCGAAGGAAAAAACGATCCAGCTCCCGCAACACCCGTTTGCACGGGCCGTGGAGCGGAGCCCTTGGGTTCCACCGCTTCTCGCACGGCATCAATGACGCATTGACGCACGGCAAACTCATCACGGAAACGCACTTCGCGTTTGGCGGGATGAATGTTGACGTCCACCAGCGCCGGATCGATCTCCACAAACAGAAACGTGACCGGATACTGTCCCCTCATCAGCGCCGTGTGATAACCTTCGAGCAGGGCGAAGTTGATTCCCTTGCTGTCGACGGGACGACCATTCACAAAGACGTGTTGCCGACTGCGGTCACCGCGGCTCACGCCCGGTTTGCCGACGAATCCGCCAATATGCACGCCGCCACGCTCCAAATTCACGGGCACCAATTGCTCGCACAGTTGGGCTCCGTACAATTCCCGGAGTCGATGCAGCAACTGCTCCGTTGGCGCGAGATGAAACAGCTCCCGGCCATCGACCATCAGGCGAAAGGCTACGTTCGGATGCGCCAGCGCGCACAGCGTAACAATGTGTTCGATATGCGCTGTCTCAGTCTGCTCCGACCGCAGAAATTTCCGGCGGGCGGGCAGATTGAAAAACAGGTTGCGCACCTCGACGATGGTGCCTTCCGCCGCGCCGACATCTTTCACGGAGAGGATCTTCCCGCCCGCAATCTCGATTTGCGTGCCGCCGAGCGCGCCGCGTTCACGCGTCGTCAG
>CAZAQZ010000257.1:1754-4951 GCA_964487175.1 uncultured Verrucomicrobiota bacterium
GCGGGCCGCTCCACCACTTCGCCGGCGGCGATTTGGTTGGCGACGTGCTCGGGAAGGAGCCGGATGCGATTCACGGGCGAAGTATAACCCGCCCGGCTTGCGTGTAAATGCCGAGTTTTATCCTGCTACTGCGATGGCTTGACCCCCTCTGCTGGCAATGATAAATTCGACCCGCTTTGGAAGCTCCGCTTCAAATGGTGGGTGTAGCTCAGCCCGGTTAGAGCTCCAGATTGTGGATCTGGCTGTCGCGGGTTCAAATCCCGTCACTCACCCCATTTTTCACTAGCAGTGCCGCAGCCTGATACAACCCATTGAAAACGCAATCACTTGCGATGGTTCTAAAACCCGTTTCCTCGTCGAACGTGAATCCACTCGGACTTAGAACCGTCAGCAGTCGCCGCTTCTGCTCCACTGATAGCTGCGTGTAGAGCGACTTGGCGTTGGTCATGACGAAACAAGCGAAGTTGATCGCAGCTTCGATGTCGAGTTCATCCGTTTGGCAATCGTGTAGTGCCACTTTCGCCGCGACAAGCTGCTCTTCCAGTTTGGCCCGCCGTGCCGCATACACGTCCTTGGTAATCGCCTGCTGGTCGATGAAGAGATCATCAAGCCTTGCCAGTTTCTTCTCGATCTCATCAACCGCGCCTTGACCTGCTGTTGCGCCTAGAAGGGCGGTGTCGCGCTTCTGCTGCCACTTGTCGAGTACTCTATCACGGAAGAGACGAACAAATCCTGGCTTCGGTTGCCAGCGTTCCAGATAGACCTCGAAATCGGCCTCCAGCGCCTCTTTCCTCACCGAAGTTTTGCTGGCGCACTTGGAGTTGTAACAGGCGTAATAAGCGTAGTGTTTTGTCCTGCCTCTGGCATTGTACCCGGTCAACAACTCGCCGCAGCACGCACAACGAATTGATCCGCGCAGGGGAAAGAGAGGGTTATCGCGGAGATGCGTAGCTGGCGTGTTGGTTTTGCGACCTTGTGCAACAAGCTGCACGCGGTTGAAAACCTCCTCGCTGACAATCGGAGCGAAGTTTCCACCGCCTTTCTGATTCCACGCTCGCACATCGAGCTTGCCGATGTAGATTGGGTTAGCGAGTGCTCGTACAAATGTTGTTATCGCCACCTTGTTGCCGTGAATGGTTCGCAAACCCATTGCCGTGGCCTTATTGAGCACCTGCTGCTTCGTGTAGTGCCCGGTGGCATATAGCTCAAATGCGTGCCGAATCAACGGAGCGCGTTGCGAATCGTGGGCGAGCGTCGGTTCACCTTGATCGTTTCTGACGCGCCGGTAACCGATGGCCGCCATGAACGGCCAGCGGCCCTTCTCAATCGCCATCTTCATGCCCGCTACGGTTCGGTCAGAGCGCATGTTGTTGTCGAGTTCAGCAACGGCTGCCATGACCGTCTCGAAAAATTTGCCCGTGCTCGTTTCCTCAATCGGCTCACATACGGAGCGCAAGCTGACGCCGTACTCGCTAAGTTTGAGTCTAACAGCCAGGTGATCGGATGTGTTGCGGGCAAAACGGCTGAGGTTGTAAACGACAACCGCTCCCACACTGCCCGCATTGTCACGGCAGTAACTGAGCATCGCCTGCAACTGTGGCCGATCTGTCGTTGCTGCTGACTCCCCTTCTTCCGTGAACACCCGCGCTGCCGCCCAGCCGTTGCGCTCACAGAATCGTTGGCACTCGCGCCGCTGAGTCTCAAGCGACAGGTTCTTGACTTGCTCCTCGCTGCTCACGCGGATGTAGATAACCGCTTTCATCGGCCCGCCCTCCGTCTTACTGCGTTAGCTTTTTTCGCCTTCACTGCCATTGCGGAAATGCGCTTGTAATAGGCTTTGTCGCCTCGCACCTTGGCCTCGCCCGTGCCACCCCTCCCGCCTTTCGTGGCGATTTCTTTCAGGTATTTCCTGACGGCTTCGTTAATTGGTTGCCCCATGCATCTTGTGAATACCACAAGCGGGTTGTAATTGCAAGCATTAAGCGGCATCTTCTTCGCGTTGGCTGGTAGCTCGCTTGCGGTTGTTGATATAGCGATCAAGCACCATGTCGGCAATAGCGTCTAGCGCGGCAATTGTGTCGGCAAGTTGAGCGTCCGTCATGCCGACGGCTTCGTCACCGAGAAGCTCTCTGGCTTGTTGGATGGTCAAGCTCATTCGCCGTTTCGAGGGCTGCGGACGTGTTGATTCCGATGCATCGCGGGGCCACGCTACCACGACACAAATCGAGATTTGGCAGTGCGCCAAGGTCGGGTTTTGCGGGGGCTATCTCGCGTTTTCCGTCTTTGGCTATGCTTGCGCGAAATTCTCGCTTTTTTGCTGGACAGGTTTTGGAAGACCTCCGGGACAATCTCCAGAAGCGAAAAATCCGCGCGTGAAGTCGTAGGGGCCAGGCAGATGGCGGAGCGAGCACCGTCAAGCTGGACCGCAGGCACGAGGAGGAGCTTGCACGGAGCGCAGCGAGCCGCACAATCGTCTGGCACCGCTTCACGCGCAGTCGATGATCGATGAGGTCGATTCATTCGACCAGAGGTAACACGAAGGCATCAATCGCATGTGTGCCCATTACACAGGATTTTGCACGGTCGGCGTGAGAATTCCTCGTGGACAACAACGAATTTTGATTGCGGTCAATGCGAAGGACACTGCCCGGAGACTATCGGACTGCAATTGGCCCACGGCTGGAATTGCCGCGGACCCCCGGATGTTTGTGGATATGCCCCTGCAACAGACGGCGCAGTGCCCTCTCCGTGATCGTGCCGTGTATTCATCGCGACGGATGCGCGGACGCAAAATCGTTGGTTCCCCAAGGGGTAAGGCTTACCATGCAAAAATGCCGTTCGGATGGCAAACTAAAGTTTCGTAGCGTTACGCTAAGAAAGTGCGGGACTGAGAAGAACTGCCGCAGAATTAAGGCTTCTGTCTGTCGGTGGCGAGCAGCGGAGCGCGCAGCTACTGACAGCACGATGCCACTGAATCCGTCCAAGCGAAGCAGGCGCGTCGCGGGCATGTCGCTTGCCGATTCAGCAACGCGTCATGACGGAGACGGGCCTGCAAGCAATGAACCGGCGAGTCAGCGGCGAAGATTGCAGCGCGGCTGCGTGCAACGGGCCGCAGTGATGCGAGTTTTTGTCCGTCAACCGAGCGGTGTCCGCCCGTCAGTCCACGACGCGGTCATGCGTTGTCCACCGAGCGGCCA
>CAZAQZ010000258.1:0-4945 GCA_964487175.1 uncultured Verrucomicrobiota bacterium
GGATCACCAACGAACTGCGCTACACCTGGAATAACGACCGGTATTATGTGAGCACCGGTTTGATCGTGCCCAGCAACCAGTGGTCCTTCATTGCCCTGTCCGTTACATCGACCGGAGCCACCGTTTATCTGGGCAACGGCGCGGTGCTAAGCTCGGTGGCAGACGCCTCGGCTCTGCCCGGTCAGCCGTTCGATAATTCCCTGCTCATCGGGCTTGATTCCGCCTCGGGTAACCGAATGTTCGAGGGCCTTGTCAATGAAGTCGCCATCTACAAGCAATCCCTGACCGCCTCGCAGATCCAGCAGTTGTACACGGCTGCGACGGCGGGCTTCAGCCCGCCCGCGCTGACTCCATTTCAGCAGTGGCAATTCCAATACTTCGGCTGCACCAATTGCCCGCGGGCAGCGGCAGGCTTCGACGCGGATGGCGACGGGTTCAGCAATTGGCAGAAATTCCTGGCGGGCATTAACCCGACCAATCCCGCGACGTCATTCCGGATCATCTCGGCATTCAAGCAGGGCAGCGATGTGCAGGTGACATGGATGAGCGGCCTTAGCAAGACCAACGCGCTCCAGAAAACCCCCGGCAGCGCCAATGGAGGGTTCAACACGAACCTCTTCGCCGACATTTTCGTCGTGACCAACACCACCGGATCGGCGACCAATTATCTCGACCGCGGCGCAGCCACCAACGCTCCCGCCTCCTATTACCGCGTCCGATTGGTTCCTTAGTGGTTGATCAAACCGACGGCTGTCGAGGATGGATTACGCAACACCGTCCCGTCTGCAAGCGAACCCGGGGCATCTCACCCATCATTTGTCGGTATTGTTCCTACCCCAGAATCGGCATCAACTCCGATTGTGCCCGCAGATGTTTCATTTCAAGTTCAGCCCGTAGTAAAAGAAAGGAGTTTGATAATGGACATGTCACAAAAAGTCCGAATCGTTTCAATCTGTGCGCTGGCCTCCTTGATGTGGTGCGGGTGCGCCCAGCAGCAGGAATCACCCAGCGCACCATCGTCTGCGACACCGGCACCTCCTGCTCCAGTGAATGATTCCGCAACTACGGCACCCTCCGCCCCTGACGCTGTCAACTCTGCGACAAATTCTTCGTCGACGAACCAGGTGCCGACCCCGCCGTCTTCCAGCCCATAGCCTGTCTTGGGGAAGCTCCTTGTCGCTGGCAAGGGAGCTGACGCACTGTGGTTGCGCCCGATCATCATCGGGCGCAGCCCGGCGTCGACCATATTAGCTGCGTGCTAGGGCAACAATCCTCACATCGGCCAAATTCACAATTCCCACAAGATGCCGATACCGATCCACCACGGGCATTCGGGAAAGGCGATATCGCGACATGAGTCTCGCGGCTTCCTCGACATTTTGATTTTCCCGGCCGCAAATCACCCGGCGCGTCATCACTTCCTGCGCCGTGCTGGTCCGCGGATCGCAACCTTGGGCGGTAGCGCGTACGATGAGGTCGCGAAGGGTGATGACCCCAACGATCCTGTGATCCTCGCAAACCAGCAACCAGCCGGACTTCAGATGACTGATACGTTGCGCAGCCTTTTCCAACACAGTATCCGGCGAAATAGGTCGGACATGCCGATTCATGACATCCCGCAGGTGCACTCTACCCAGACCTTTCGAGGACGATCGGCGTCCATCTTCAACCCTTGCGCCAGTCGGCCTTCTCTTCCAACCGCCGCTCTTCTGTAAGTTCTGCTCCGCTCATGGCATTGCCCTCGATTCTCTTGTACACGCTATGCCCCTCTGGCAGGCCGCGCCATGGCATGGAGAACTGATTCCCGCCTCGGACACCAGCGCAGGCATCGTCAGCAAACTTCCTAGTCCAGAAGCAGATGCCAGCCCGATTGTTCATCGGCCCAACATCCAAGTACACTGTGGGTGGAAAACCAAACCCACATGAAAGGAGTCATGATGAGAACCAGCAAACAACTCCCCGCGGTTGTAATGGCGGCCACGATCGCACTCACATGGACCGGAGGCCTCCGCGCCGCCGACACCGATGATCGCATCGAGGCAGCAGCAAGAAACAGTTATGTGTTTCAGACGTACCTGAAGAATGACGACATCAAGGTCGAATCGAAAGACGGGGTCGTCACTCTGACAGGCACGGTAGCCAATGAATCCCGCAAGTCCCTGGCGGAAGACACCGTGAAAGCACTTCCAGGGGTCACGAGCGTCCAGGACCAGTTGCAAATCAGGGCGCGATCCGCCACTGACAAATCCGATGATTGGATTGGGGCAAAAGTGAAACTCGCGCTCTTGTTTCACCGCAGCGTGAGCTCGACAGCAGAAGTCAACGTCAAGGACGGGGTCGTAACGTTAAACGGGACTGCCTCCAGCCAGGCAGAAAAGGACCTGACCACCCAATACGCAAAGGACGTCGAAGGTGTTAACCGCGTCGTCAATAAGATGACCGTTTCGCCTGATGCCAAATCCGAGCCGACCCTTGGGAACCAGGTCGACGATGCCTCGATCACCGCCCAAGTCAAGATGGCGTTGCTGACCACGCGCTCCACGAGCGCGATCCGGACCGAGGTGGAAACAGAGAATGGCGTGGTCACACTGCGTGGCACGGCCAGGAATCAGGCCGAAATTGATCTCGCCACAAAACTGGTCAAGGATGTCAATGGCGTGAAGGACGTGAAGAATCAAATGATTGTGCAAGGGTAAACAGCCCTCGGTGTTCCGCGGCAAAGCAAAAGCGGGTGGCCATTTCGATGGCCACCCGCTTCGCATGGTTCCCGATCCCCTTAGAACCCAAAACTCACGCCGGCACGTACCAGTGTGTAGTTCGAAGTCTTGTCCGGCCAAACCTCCCTGGCGTCACCGAAGATTCCCCATTGCCGGTTAAACTTGAATTCCACTCCGCCACCGGCGTGCCAGGAATACTGCGGGACGTACTTGAATTCGCGACCACCGCCCCCGAACGCATACGGGGCCAGGCCAGCCATGTTGCCCTGCAGCGGGAGACGAACGATCGCGCTGCCATTGACGCGGTACGGCGTCCTCCATTCTTCCAGATAACTGTCAGCGCCGATCCCCAGGTAACGGGTGAAGAAGTAATCGATCCCTGCACCGCCTCCGCCATCATCCACCTTGTTACCAAACCGATCGCGGGTGGCGTATGTTCCAAACAAATCCACGTCCGGACCCGGTGTGAACACGCCTTCAGCACGTGCCCCCGTTTGTGCCGCAAGGGCGCTGATGATGACTGTTAATACCATCCATTGTTTTGTCTTCATGTAGTTGCCTCCGTTCTCTTGCGATTGCGTTTGTTGCCCTCGGCTAATTCACCCGCACTCACTAACGTCCTTTTGCATGTCCCGCCTGCTTGTGGTGTTTTAAGACGGTCCGGGCGGCTACCTCAGCGGCGCGCTTGCCGTACAGGCCCGACTGCTGCGCGCTTTTCTTGATGTGCTCGTACATTCGCTGTTCTTTTTTGCCGACGCCTCGCACAGGTTTCTTGTTTGGCATATGGGATCACCTCTCATTCCTGTGTCACACTGGGGCTAATTCCGGGAACTCACAATTGGATGGCAAACTGATTGGAACCTCGGACAAAACACGGTGACGCCCTCGGATGAGACCCCAGCCAGAAACGAGATATCACGCCGATGACGGTTCTTCCGGCGTGGCAGAGGCTCTCAAAACAGGCAAGAGAATGGATCAGAGGATTACGCCAGAATCACAAGCTTCATTGAAAGGTCGAGCCGTTCACATCCGCTGGAAAATGCACGCGCAAGCAAAAAATCGCTACCGGCCGACCTTGGACAGGTATCGCAGGAACATTTCTTCCTGTTTGTAAAACTCATGCGAGGGCCCGGACGAATCAGTGCGCTTGTAGGGTGACTTGAAATAGAAACTCAACCATTCCTGCGGACCGCGTTCGCCCCGGCGCGCGGCCAGCTCCATCAACCTCGCGAGATCAATGCACATCGGCGCCGCCAATATCGAATCACGCCACAGCCCGTTGATCTTGATCTGCATCGGCAACCCCAGAAATCCCTCGAAGTCGATCGCATCCCAGCTTTCCTTGTTGTCGCCGCGCGGCGGATAGAAACTGATCTGCACCGTGTGATGCGGTTCGTATCCGAGGATGTCACCGAGCAGTTTGGTTTTGGATTCGATCTTCCCCTTGCCTTGCGCGGGGTCTGAAACGACGCGGCCATCCTCGTTGCCCAGAAGGTTCGTCGAATACCAGCCCGTCACCTTCAATGCCCGCGCGCGAAACGCCGGGGCGAGCACCGACTTCACCCACGTCTGCCCCGTCTTGCCGTCCCTGCCGCAATAAGGGATATCGTCCAAGGCCTCTTCGCCGCAATCATTGGGAGTGAAATTGATAAACGGGCATTCGGCCTCAGCCGCCGCGCGCGCGTACAACTGCGATTCCTTGTGCCGGCCCGTCGGCAACAGGTTGAGGACAACGACCGACGACAGTTTGTGGCGTTTGCGAAACTTCCCGATCTCGCGGACGATTTGCGAATGACCCGCCTTCAAATCGCGCCGTGGAGCCTGCCAGAGCACCACCCCCGCCAGATGCTTGGCCACCACCTGCAATCGGCGCGGATCGAGCACGGCATTACGCGTCGCCGCCTCAAAAAGATTCTCCCCGCGCACGTCCCACCCGCCGAACACAACCTGATCCAGCCCGGCGAGTCCCAACCGTTCCCTCCAGGTTTCGGTGAGCAACCCTTGCGGCGGAGCATGGCCCTGTCTTACAAGGAAAGTCCCCGCCACCATCGTGGAGCCAATCGCCCCGTCAAGACCCGCAATGCAAATCCCCAATCGGTTCATCGTATTTCTGGAGCATTGTGGACCATCTCTCCGACATGGGTCAAGCCCCAGTCATGGACAAGCGGGGCGCTACGGCAACAACACGCGTACGCGGTAGTACCGATTGGTCGAGCTGCCCGGGATGG
>CAZAQZ010000259.1:0-4944 GCA_964487175.1 uncultured Verrucomicrobiota bacterium
TAGATGGTCGTGTCGCCCGAAGTGAATCGCCCGTAGTACGTTTTGAAGATGGTCCTCACGATAAGGTTGAACGGCCAGACCTGGCCCTTGTGCGTATGGCCGCTCAACTGAAGATGGACGCCCTGGGCCTGCAGTTCAGCGAACGTCGAGTCCGGTGTGTGATACAACAGAACCGTCGGTTTCGATCGGTCAGCGTCTTCCATGATTTCCGCCAGGGAAGGGACTGGTTCGCCGGTCATCCGCGGCGAAATGGGATCATCTCGACCGGCCAGTTGCAGCCCGTCGGCGATGGTCACCCAACGATTGCGCAGCATGGTTACGCCGGCCTCTTCGATGAACGCCTGCGCGCGTTCGATTCCGGCAAAGTATTCGTGATTGCCTGGCACGGCGAAAATGCCGTACTTGCTCTTGAGGCGCATGAGCGGATGCACCATGTCTTCCATGTGCAACGCTTCCGCATCGACGAGGTCCCCCGTGATGACGATGAGGTCGGGATTCAGTTCGTTGACCATGTTGACAATTTTCTCCAGGCGCGGCCCGCGGACGATCAATCCCATGTGCACATCGGAAATCTGGGCAATCTTCATGCCGCTGAGGTGGGCAGGGAGATTCGGCATTGCGACGTTGAGATTGGTGATTCCAATCGACCGTGCCTCAGCCAATCCATAGATCGTGATGGCCACCACAATGGCCACGATGCATGTGATCGCCGCCTCGTTGATCGGTTCGCCGCCGAGAAAATAGAGCCGGACAAGATCGAAGCAATAGGTCACAAGCACGAAATAGACAATCATGCCCATCCACACGGAACTGACAAATGCCGCGCCGGAGATGAACGAGGCGTCCCGTTCCCTGAAGACGAAATGAATGAGCGGAAAGGACACAAACAGCGCCACGAACAACAGCCGCATCAGCCAGAGCGCTGCTCCATCGAGACCCAACGGATGGACGAGCCGCGACCAGATGTAGAAGTGCGCTCCGCCGTAGACGAGGAGGAACACACCGAGGAACATCAGGAATCCCCTGGCAGGAAGTTTCATTCGTTCAATCAGGCGAAACGGATCGTCGCGCTTCCTTCTTGGCGGCGTGGTGGGATTTGTTATCGAGCATGCGTTGTTTGGATCGGCGGCTCCGGCGGCGTTTCTGGCGGCGGATTTTCTCCACGCGCGTGCGCTCGGCATCCACGTAGCCTTTCTTGAGCGCTTCGATCTTGTCGAGCAACAGGCGGCGCGCGAGGAAGCGATTGAGCGCCTGATGGCGCGTGGTCTGGCATTTGACCTGAAGGCTCGTGGGACGGTGAACCAGCATGACGCAGGTGGAGGTCTTGTTGACGTTCTGGCCGCCATGACCGCCCGAACGGACGAACGTCTCCTCGATGTCGGCCTCGCGCACACCGAGGTCGATCATGCGCTGGGCGAGCTGGGCTTCTTTCTGCGGGTTGACGGCAAACAGGCTCATGCCCACAAGGTAGCAGGCCAGTGGGGGATAAGGCAATGCGGCGTAGAGGCTCTGGAAGGGTTAAACAGGGCCTTTTAAACTATTTGCATTATCTTGTTGCTATTCGGGCGGGATGGACTATTGTTCGCCAGCTCGCAGATAGAAGCAGTTGCAGTGAGATTGGTAGATTGTCAGTCGATCTTTTCGCTCGGTGATAATCCGAAATCCGAATTCCTCGGGAACAGTCACTGAGACCTCTAACCGCAGCGGAAGGTATAACACATAATGGCTACCAAGCTATTCGTAGGAAATCTGTCATTCAACACCACCGAAGGCGACATTCTGGAACTGTTCAAACAGGCCGGAACCGTCACCTCCTGCAACCTGATCACGGACAAGTTCACCAACAAGTCCCGCGGGTTCGCTTTCGTGGAAATGGGCACACAGGATGAGGCCAACAAGGCCGCAGCCCAATTCAATGGCCATGATCTGGATGGTCGCGCTTTGACCGTCAATGAAGCCAAGCCCCGTGAAGATCGCCCCAGTGGTGGCGGTTTTGGCGGTGGCCGCAGTGGCGGCGGCGGACGCCGTGAGTTCTCCGGCAGCCGATACTAAATCGGCGATCAATTCGTCGTTCGAACGGAAAGGCGTCCCGTGCAAACGGGGCGCCTTTTTCTTTCGGTTACCCGCACCCTGCAGCATTGACTTTGAGGCCTGCGGGCTTTATTAAACTTCGGCTTTCTATGGAACGTAAAACACTCGATATGCGGGCGCAAATGACCGACCTGGAACGGTTGCGGCATTCGGCTGCCCATGTGATGGCCACCGCGATCGCACGGCTCTGGCCCGACGCCCAATTCGCCGCCGGCCCGCCGGTGGAAGACGGATTCTACTACGACGTGGAACTCGAGCACCGCATCTCGCCCGAGGATTTCCCGGCCATCGAGGCCGAGATGAAGAAGATCGTCAAGGACAACCAGGTCTTCGAGAAGGTGGTGGTCACCCGCGACCAGGCGCTGGCTGACGCGCAGAAGGGAAGACTCGCGGCATTAGGTGATCGCAGCGTACCGAGCAAGTTCAAGCTCGATATCATCCAGGGGATTCCCGAAGGCGAACCGATTTCCTATTTCAAGAACGGCGATTTCATCGACCTGTGCGCCGGGCCGCACGTGATGCGCACCGGCAACGTCAGCGCGTTCAAGCTCACCAGTGTGGCCAGCGCGTATTACAAGGGCGACGAGAAGAACCCGCAACTTCAGCGCATCTACGGCACCGCGTTCAAGAACAAGACCGAGATGGAAGCCCACTTCAAGATGCTGGAGGAGGCGAAGGAGCGCGATCATCGGAAACTCGGGCGCAGCCTGGAATTGTTTGCGGTCGATGATGCGGTGGGGCAGGGGCTCGTCCTCTGGCTGCCCAAGGGAGCGATCCTGCGGCAGACATTGCAGAATTTCATTTCCGACGAACTGCGCAAGCAGGGCTACCAGCAGGTGTTCACCCCGCACATTGGACGGCTGGGGCTGTTCCGCACATCGGGTCATTATCCGTATTATCGCGAGTCGCAGTTCCCCCCGATCATGGAACACGATCAACTGGCGAAGCTGGCGGATGAAGGCTGCAGTTGCGCCGAGTTGGCCAACCGCCTGGAGAAGGGCGAGGTCGAAGGCTTCCTGCTCAAACCCATGAATTGCCCGATGCATATCCGGATCTACGCGCAGCGTCCGCGTTCCTATCGCGAACTGCCGTTGCGTCTGGCGGAATTCGGCACCGTGTATCGCTGGGAACAATCCGGCGAACTCGGCGGCATGACGCGCGTCCGCGGGTTCACGCAGGACGATGCGCATCTGTTCGTCACCGAGGAACAGTTGCCCGGCGAAATCATGGGCTGTCTCGGTTTGGTCAAGACCGTGCTGACCACCCTCAGCATGAATGACTATCGCGTGCGCGTCGGTCTCCGTGACCCGAATTCATCTAAGTACGTCGGCGACCCGGCCAATTGGGACAAGGCGGAAAGCGCGTTGCGGAGCGCCGTGACCCAACTGGGCGTGCCCTTTGTCGAGGAGCCCGGCGAGGCGGCGTTCTACGGACCGAAGATCGATTTCCTTGTTAAAGATGTCATCGGACGCGAATGCAACTCGGCACCGTACAGGTGGACTATAATCTTCCGGAGCGATTCGACCTGAGTTACGTTGGCGCCGACAACCGACCCCATCGTCCTGTGATGGTTCATCGCGCGCCGTTCGGCTCCATGGAGCGGTTCTGCGGGGTGCTCATCGAACATTACGCCGGCAATTTCCCGCTCTGGCTTGCGCCGGAGCAGGTACGCGTCCTCACCATTAGCGACGACGCGGTCGTCGTCGATTACGCCAAGGCTCTCGTCACCGAACTCCGCGACAACCTGGTCCGCGCGGAAGGGGATTACGGCACCGACAAGATCAATGGCAAGGTTCAGGAAGCCGAGAAAGCCAAAGTCCACACCATGCTCGTCATCGGCCCCCGCGACGTGCAAGCGGGCAACGTCTCCGTCCGTCTCCACGGTAAAGGCAACGTTGGCGCCAAACCGAAAGCCGAAGTTGTGGCCGACATCCTGCAGTCGATCAAAGAACGAAGGGCGTAGATGCTCCGTCCGTGTTCGTTTGCCAGGTGGACCTTCCCAATAGCACCAATCACATTTGCCACGTTCCTCGTTGTCTTGACAGGTCAGTCGAGCGCGGACGAATCCAGTCTGGTGCATCTCAGCAAGAGAGATGTGAGCGTTCACGATCCCTCCACCATCATTCGATGCAAGGATGAGTTTTGGGTGTTCTATACGGGCCCCGGAATTCCATCTGCTCACTCGAAAGATTTGGTCCGATGGGAAAGCGGGCCCAACGTGTTCACCAATACACCGGCATGGGTCGCGGAAGCGGTGCCGGCGCATCGGGGGAACGAATTCTGGGCGCCGGATATCATCCATCTCGGCAACCAGTATCTGCTCTACTATTCTGTCTCCACTTGGGGCAAGAACACCTCGGCCATTGCACTGGCCACGAATCCGACGCTTGATCCAGGCGACCCGCGCTATCACTGGACCGACCGGGGCATAGTGATCCAATCCAGCAGCCATGACACCTTCAACACGCTCGATCCCGCCATTACCCGGGACGCCCACGGCGGGTTGTGGCTCGGATTTGGGTCCTACTGGAGCGGCATCGAGCTGATCGCGCTCGACCCGTCGACTGGCAAGCGGCTGGCGCGAGACCCGGCAATCCACCCGCTGGCTCACGCGGATTCCATCGAAGCCTCCTACATCTACCATCACGGAGATTTCTACTATCTCTTCGTGGACTGGGGCCAGTGCTGCCAAGGGGTCAAGAGCACCTACAACATTCGCATCGGCCGCAGCAACGCCATCACGGGTCCCTACGTCGACAAAGATGGCAGGGACATGCTGCACGGCGGCGGAAGTCTCTTCCTGGGGACGGAAGACTCGTTCATCGGCCCGGGACACGCGGGTATTGTGACCGT
>CAZAQZ010000260.1:0-4941 GCA_964487175.1 uncultured Verrucomicrobiota bacterium
TGCATGGACATTCCCGAAGCTGGATTCCAGCAAAAACAAGGAAATGCCCTGCAGGATATCGGCGACACAACAAAGAACACAGAGCCACCCTATGATTTTAATGCCCAACGGGACCGGCAAGGGAGGTCTGTAGGAGTTCGTAACGCCCTCCTGCGCCTACTTCTTTGCCTTCTCCCAATCGTCCAAAAACTTCTTCAGGCCGGCATCGGTGAGCGGGTTCTTGGCGAGTTCCATGAGCACGGCGAACGGGATGGTGGCGATGTCGGCGCCGGCGAGCGCGCATTCCTTCACGTGCAACGGCGAACGGATGCTCGCGGCGAGGATCATGGTCTTGTACCCGTAGTTGTCGTAGATCGTCCGGATTTCCTCGATGAGATTCATGCCGCGTTCGCCGCGGTCGTCAATGCGGCCGATAAACGGGCTGATGATGTACGCGCCCGCCTTGGCGGCCAGCAGTGCCTGCACGGCCGTGAAACACAGCGTGCAGTTGACGCGAATGCCTTTGGTCTTGAGAATCTTGATTGCCTTCAATCCCTCGGGGATCAGCGGAATCTTGACGACGATGTTCTTGTGAATCTTTGCGAGTTGCTCGCCTTCGGCCACCATCTCGTCGGCCTTCAGCGAAACGACTTCCGCCGAAATATCGCCGTCCACGATGGCGACGATTTCCTCGAGCAATTCCTTGAATGGTTTGCCCGCTTTGGCAACGAGAGAGGGATTGGTGGTCACGCCGTCCACCAGTCCCATCGCCGCGGCTTCCTTGATTTCTTTGATTTCGCCCGTGTCGATAAAGATTTTCACGATTGCGACCCTTCCTTCCGTTGTAGGCCGACCCTGTGGGCCGGCACGGCTCACGCCCGCCTAAGATGCACCAATTTTTTCGCGGATTCCAGCGGCAATCTTGTCGGCCATCGCCTTGATTTGATCGCCGTCACGACCCTCGATCAATAGTCGCGCTTTCGGTTCCGTGCCCGAGTAACGCAGCAGCACGCGGCCATCCTTGCCGAGTTTGGCCTCCGTCTCTTTCACCAACTGAAGCACGTCCGGCATCGTCTCCCATGCCGGCTTGTCCTTGACCTTCAGATTGATGACCACCTGCGGAAATTTCGTCACCACCCGCCGCAACTGGCTCAGCGGCTTGCCCGTTTCACGGATGATGCGCAACACCTGCAACGCGCTGACAATACCGTCCCCCGTCGTGCTGAAGTCTCGGAAGATCATGTGACCCGATTGTTCGCCGCCAACGTTGCAATCGTCCTTCAGCATCCGCTCAATCACGTACCGGTCGCCCACCTGCGTGCGCACGACTTGGCCGCCCGCATTGCGAATCGTGAAATCCAGTCCGAGGTTGCTCATCACCGTGGCCACCAGCGTCTTATTCTTCAACTCTCCGCGCGACATCCAATCCAGCGCCGTGATCGCCAAAATATCGTCACCGTCCACCAGCACGCCGTTCTCGTCGCAAAGCTGGGCGCGGTCGCCATCGCCATCGTGCGCAATGCCAACATCCGCGCCGTGATCGCGAACCGCCCTGCAAATCACTTCGGGATAGGTGCTGCCGCAGCCTTTATTGATGTTGGTGCCGTCAGGTGAGCTGTTCAGCACGGTCACCTCGGCGCCCAATTCCCGCAACACGCACGGGGTGCTTTTGTACGTCGCACCATTGCCCACGTCAACAATCACGCGCAACCCTTCCAGCGTCATCCCCTTCGGGAACGCCGCCTTGGCAAATTCGACGTAACGGCCCAGCGCATCCTCAATGCGCATGGCCTTGCCGATTTCCTCGGCCGTGGGACGAATGCTCTCAATGGCCCCGCTGAACACGAGGTCTTCGATCTGTTTTTCAATCGCGTCGTCGAGCTTGTAGCCGTCGTCACGGAAGAATTTAATGCCGTTGTCCTCGTAGGGATTATGCGATGCGGTCAGCACGATGCCCGCGTCGGCGCGCAACGAACGCGTAATGTACGCGACGCCGGGTGTGGGCAGCGGACCGATCAACAACACGTCCACACCCATCGACAGGATACCCGAGGCGATGGCGTTCTCCAGCATGTAGCCGCTCAGGCGCGTGTCTTTGCCGATGACAATCTTGTGGCGGCCATGCCCCTTGGCCACCGGCGAACGGCTCCTGAAAACGTGGGCGGCGGCGCGGCCCAGCCTCAGCGCGGTTTCCGCGGTGACGGGATCAACATTCGCCACGCCGCGGACACCGTCCGTGCCGAAAAGCTTTCTGGCATTGGGGGCTTGGTTCACGGCCCTTGTTCTACACCGTGTCCGAAGTTGCTGTCAACCGATGGCGTGACGCCGATGCGCACATCCAGTTCCACCCAGTGGCGTTGCGCCGAGCCATAGGGATATTGCAACGGCGTCAATTCCACGCTCTCGCGAAACGACGTGCGCCGTCCCGTCAGGTCGATCGGCAGGGTCGGCACGGTCTTCATGCTGTCCAACAGCGTTTTCGGTCCCTTGAGGGAGACGATTTCCGGCGTCACCTCGACGCGTTCGATGCGGACCCCCGTGGGCAGATCGCCCGTGAATTGCGGTTTGACCTGCAAATCCCGCGCGATCAATTCGTCGATGTTGACGCTCACTTCTGACGGCTCGATTTGCGTGATCTGGACACGGCGGGAATGGCGGATCGATTTCGGCCCGAGTTTGATGGGCAGCTCCCCGGTGCGATTGTCGTCGGTCAAATCGATCACGGCGGAAAGGTCCTGCCGCGACACCTGCCGTATATCGTCACGCGTGCCCTGCACGGTCACGTTGACCGTTGAAGCGCTGGTTTGCAGCACCGCCAACCCGGGCCGCGCCTTGATCTCCAGGGGCACACTGTCAATGATGCGCCAGTCGCTGGTCACGTTCTTGACGAAAAACCAGATCACCGTTGCCATGACCAGGGAAACGATTTTCAGGCCGGCATTGCTCGTCAACCATTGCATCAGCGGCCCGCCTCCTTGTGCTGGCGGTCCTGATCCACTGGTTCAACTCCGCTCATGTCGCTTGCTTCGTCGAGCGGCTCGTTCGGGGCACCAAAACTTTCATGCTCACCACCGCGGGCTTCGCGCAAAAACAGGCTGCTCACCGTCCGCCGAACGAAGTCACCAATGCGGTTCCCCTTCTTTGCGCTCGGGGCTAGCGTCGTGGACAGGAAATCGCGCAACCCGTCCGGATCGAGCCCCTGCACGAGGTGACCGCGATGGGCCACGGAAATGTCGCCCGTCTCTTCGCTGACAACGACCACCACCGCGTCGGTTTCCTCCGTCAGCCCGATCGCCGCGCGATGGCGCATGCCGACACTGGCGCTCAACCCCTGTCGCTGCGTCAAAGGGAACACGCAGGCAGCGGACACGATCCGGTCGCCCCGCAGCACCACCCCTCCGTCATGCAGCGGTGTGTTGGGGAAAAAAATCGTCGTCAGCAATTCTGGTGTCGCCTTTGCCTCCACCTCCACACCCGTTTCCGCCACGCCACGGAACCCGATTTCGCGTTCGACGGCCATCAACCCGCCGCAACGTTTTTGCGACAGCGACCGTGCGGTCTCCACCAGCACGTCGATGAGCTCGAAACGCAGGCGCGGGCTGCTGAACGGGTAACGACTGCCGAGCTGCGCCAGCGCGCGTCGCAGTTCGGGCTGGAAAATGACAAGAACGGCAATGGCCATGAAGGCGAGGAAGCGGCCGAGAATCCAACTGATCACATCCAGTCGAAAGAAATACGTCACGGCGGCCACGCCCAGCAGCAGAATCAGGAAGCCGGTCAACACGGCCGCGCCGCGCGTGCCGCGAAACAACAGCAACAAGTAATAAATGGCCGCCGCCAGCAGCAGGATTTCGAATGCTGCCCGCCAGTAGCTGCCGATGAAATCAAAAATGTGCTCCATGCTCCTTGTCCAAACCTACTGCGCGCCGCGAATGGCTTCAATCATCAGCACAACCTCTGCCATCTCCCTCACATCATGCACCCGCACCACGTTCGCGCCGTGCGCCACGCTCCAGGCCACCGTCGCCGCCGTGCCCCACTTCCGTTCGTGCGGTTCCCGGTCCAACACCTTGCCAATGAACCCCTTCCTCGACGTGCCGACCATCACGGCGCAGCCAATCGCCTGCAGGTCGTCAAGGTGTGCCAGCAATTTTAAGTTGTGCTCGACAGTCTTGCCAAACCCGATGCCCGGGTCAATGGCAATCTGCCTTTTTTCAATGCCGTGATCGATGGCAAACGCCACGCGCGACGCCAAAAATCCCCGCACGTCCGCGACCACGTCAGCGTAATGCGGCTCCGCCTGCATCGTCTCCGGCGTCCCCTGCATATGCATCAACACCAGTCCCGCCCCGGAGTCGCGCACCACTTCCACCATCCGTGAATCAAACCGCAGCGCGCTGATGTCGTTGACAATCCGTGCTCCCGCTGCCAAGGCACGCTCCGCGACGATGGCCTTTGTCGTATCAATGGAGACAAACAAATCCGACAGCCGTTCAATCACCGGCATGACCCGCCGCAACTCTTCCTCCGTGCTGATGGGAACGGAGCCCGGTCGTGTACTCTCTCCGCCGACATCGATGATGTCCGCCCCCGCCGCCGCCATTTCACGGGCCTGCGCGACCGCCCGCTCGGTGTCCACGAATTTCCCGCCGTCGGAAAACGAGTCCGGCGTCACATTCAACACGCCCATCACCAGCGTCCGCGTCGTGTCCCATTGAAAGCTCGTCGCCACAACCAAAGTGTACGCCGATACAGGCGGGAAACAATCCAGACTTTCAGGACCACGCCCACTTGAAGCCCTGGAACTTCGCGACTATTTTGGCATCCAAAGAACCGGAGAAAAAAGATGAAAATTGCAATCATTGGCGTTGGGAATGTCGGCAGCGCGTTGGGCACCGGATGGGCCAAGAAAGGTCATTCTGTCACCTTCGGTGTGCGCCATCCGCAGGACGACAAAGTTAA
>CAZAQZ010000261.1:0-4429 GCA_964487175.1 uncultured Verrucomicrobiota bacterium
GGACACGCCACTGCAGATCGTGGCCGAGTTGACGCTAACTGTCGGCAATGGATTGACTGTGACCGTGCCCGAGTCGCTGTTGGCGCAGCCCGTGACACCGTCCGTAACCGTGACCGTATAAGTGGTCGTGGAGGCCGGTGAGACCGTGATCGACGCGGTGGTCGCACCACCTGGGCTCCAGAGGTAGCTCGGGCTGGCCGCACTGGTGGTGGCGGTCAAGGTGGTGGACACGCCACTGCAGATCGTGGCCGAGTTGACACTAACCGTCGGCAGCGGATTCACTGTCACCGTGCCCGAGCCGCTATTGACGCAGCCCGTCGTGCCATCCGTGACCGTCACCGTATAGGTCGTCGTCGAAGCCGGCGAAACCGTGATCGACTGGTTGGTCGCGCCGCCTAGGCTCCAGAGGTAGCTCGGGCTGGCCGCACTGGTGGTGGCGGTCAACGTGGTGGACACGCCGCTGCAGATCGTGGCCGAGTTGACGCTGACCGTCGGCAACGGATTGACTGCCAACGCTGCCTGAGCGGAATTCGTCAAGCCACAGAGGTTGTAGACCACGACGTCGTAGGAGCCGGCATCGGCACTGCCCGCGTTGGAGATGGTCAGGCTGCTGGTGTCCGCGCCGACGATGGTCGAGCCGTCGCCCGTGGCCCCGTTGGCCAGCGGGGCATCGCCACGGTCGCTGCCGTTGGTCCAGTTGGAGGGCGTGTAATTCAGAGCGGCGTCATCGAATGCGCCGGCCTGGATGTTATTAAAGAACGCATCGCGCTGCGGGTTGGTCGGATCGCCGATGGAACCGGCGCTCTCGAAGTTGAACAACCGCAGTGTGTCGATCGACCCCGCCGCGCCCGCCATGGTGCCTGAAAGGAATATGGGCTGCCCGAGCGGTTCATTGGTGCCCTTCGGCGCGATCTCCAGCGTGTACGTGCTGCTGCTGGTCATTGTCAGCACGACATGCAAGCCCTGGGTCGTGTAGTGGACACCCGTGTCGACGGAATTGCCGGAAGCGTCCGCGATGATGTAGTCGTTGCTCCCGCCGCGGAAGGCGAACTCGAAACGCTGGGTCCCGCCGGTGCCGCCGGTAAACAGATTAAACCCGACACTGGCCGCTGGAGGCTCGTCCCCGTTGTTGACGTCGATCTCGAATGTCTGACCGGCGGACAGCGGCGGGTTGAGCGTGCGCGACGCGGCCGCTGTGTTCCCGCTGTTGGCATACAGGCCAAAGGCGGCATGGTTGGTCGAATCGATGCCCGGGCCCGCGTCTACGCCCGCGCCGGCGTTGGTGGAGGTCCCGATATAGAATCCCGCGGTGCCGGTGTTCGCCACCGGGGTGAACGACCACGGGCTACCCCAGCCTGTGCCGATCTTTTGCCAGGCGTACGTGGGCGATCCCGAGGCGGTGACTGTAAAGCTCGCCGTCGAATTGCTGCAGACGCCCTGCGACGTCGGTCCAACCGAGATGGCCGCGCCCGCGTTGACCGTGACCGATACCGATTGCTGGCCGGAGCAACCGTTCGTGTCAGTCACCGTCACCGCGTAGGTGTGATTACCTGCCGCCGGGTTGTCGGTAAGGATCTCGGTGTTGGTAAACGCCACCGAGTCCTTGGTCCAGGCATATGACAACAGGCCGATGGTGTTGCTGCTGCTCGCCGTCAGGTTGACCGGCGTGCTGGCGCAGATGGCCCCGGCGGGCGCGCCATTGATCGCGACGGCGATGGTCTGGCAACCGACCACCAGCAAGTACGCCTGGCTGCCTCCGCAACCCGTGGTGCTGTCGATGGCTGTGATCACGATGTTGCTAAACGTGCCCACCTGTGTCGGTGTGCCGGAAAGCAGGCCGGACGAACTCAACGTTACTCCCGCCGGCAACGCGCCGACTTCACTGAACGAGTACGGGCCGGTGCCGCTATTCGCCGTCATTTGCTGGCTGAAGCTCGTGCCCGCTGTGCCGCCCGGCAGACTGACCGGTGAGAGTGTGATCGGCGGGCAGGTGATCATCTGTGTTGTGTAAACCTGGCTGACCTGGCAGCCGTTCGCATCGATTGCGGCAATCGTGAAGACATCGGTGCCCGAAGCACTGGTATAGGTGCCGGTAATCGAGCCACTGCTGGCGCCCAGTGTCAGTCCGCCTGGTAAACTGCCTACGGACACGCTGTACGTGTACGGGGTCGTACCGCCGCTGGCGGCCACGGTTTGATTGTACGGCGCGCCGATGGAAATGTTCGGCAGAGCAGCTGGCAAGAGAGTCATCGCCGGGCAGGAGATGGATAGGCTGAAGGCCTTGCTGCCCGCACAGAGCGTGCTGCTGCTGTCGCTTGACGAGATCGTGAAGTTGTACGTCCCCGCCGCCGTTTCCGGCGTGCCCGTGAGGACGCCTCCGGTCAGCGAAATACCCGTCGGCAATGCGCCGCTGGTCACCGCGTAGGTGTACGGGCCGGTGCCACCGCTGGAAGCCAGTGGCTGGGAATAGGCAACCCCGTTCGTGCCTGCGGGCAATGTCGCCCCCGTCGTAATCGTCGGAGTCGCGTTAACACTCAGGACGCCGGTGCCCGATTTTACCGCGCCGTACGGGTTGTAAACGATCACGCTGTAAACCGACCCGGAATCCGCGCCGGTCACATTGGAGACCTGCAACGTCGGTGTGGTCGATCCAGAAATGCTGCCGCCGTCGGTCAAAGGTCCCTGGCCGAGGTTGCTGTTATTTGTCCAAGTGGTCGAGCCGCAGGCGCCGGACGAGTAGTTGGCGGCGTTGTCGCTGTAACCGCCCACGGCGAGGACGTTGTAGAAGAAGTCCTGGAAGATCGTGCCGCCGCCGCCAGAGTTGCGGTAATAGAACCGCATTTGCGAGATCGCGGCGTTGGCATTACCGCCGAGGGGCCTGTTTGCGTAGGTATACGTGGTGTTGTTGGTTAACACCGTGACCTGCAAGTTGTAGGTGTTCGTCGTCAGCAGGGTAAAGGTCAACTGCAACCCGCTGGGGGTATAGGGAATACCCGAGTCGAACGCGTTGGTGTCATTGATCGTGTAGTCGCTGGCGCCGCCGATGAAGTAGAACTGGAACCGGTTTGTTCCGCCCGAATCGCGCAGGGCAAACAGCGGAACCGTGCCCGTGCCATTCGTGAGCATGTCGCGCGGGTTCTGGTAATCGATGACCACGCTCTGGCCCACTTGCAGGTTGCTGAAGTTGCGGATCGCCTCCGAGGAGTTGCCGTTGGCGGCGTATTGTCCGTAGGCAGTCCCGATGCCGGGGGTGAGGGAGCCGCCGCCCGTCGAGTCGCCAACATAGTATCCATCGTTGGGGCCGCTGCAGGCCGTGGGGTTGAAGTTCCAGGTATTGGCCGCTCCCCAACCCACGCCGTTCTTGCGCCAGGCGTACGCCAGGTTGGCCGAGCCGTTGGCCGTCACCGAGAAGCTGGCGGTGGCGCCACTACAGGCCGTGATATTCGTCGGCTGACCCGTGATGACGACCGGCAGGCCGATGGTAATGCTGTAGGCCTGGCTGCCCGTGCATCCGCCCGCATCCGTCGCCGTTACCGTAAACGTCGTCATGGCCGCCGTTGTCGGCGTGCCGATGATCGCGCCGGTGGACGCATTGAGCGCGAGACCTGCGGGCAATGCGCCGAGGGTCACGCTGTACGTGTACGGACCCGTGCCGCCCGTAGCCGTGATCGTGTTGTTGGTCACGCTGTAGCTGATGTTCGTGATGCCGAACGGCAGGCTCGCCGGCGAGAGTGTGATCGCCGGGATCGGGATGGTCAGGTTCTGCGCGCCGCCAATGGTGCAGGCGCCGCTGGTGATCGTGCAATTCAAGACGACCGAGCCGCTGGCGCCTGCGGTAAAGGTAATATTGCTCGTGGTTGAGCCGGCCGTGATCGTGCCGCCGGTAATCGTCCAAGCGTAGGTCGAGCCCGCGCCCGCGCTTGGCACGGAGGCCGAGTTGGTGGAACTGGCGCAGACTTGCGCGGGCGCCGTGATGGTGGAGCTGGGCGACTGATTGATCGGGATAGTCAGGTTCTGAGATCCGCCGCTGGAGCAGCCTGCGCCGCTGGTGACCGTGCAATTCAAGACGACCGAGCCGCTGGCACCGGCGGTAAAGGTAATCGTGGTTGTGTTCGTGCCGGCTGTGATCGAGCCGCCGGTAATTGTCCAGGCATACGTCGCGCCGACACCGGCAGTTGGCACCGAAGCCGTGTTAACCGTCGAACTGGCGCAGACACTCGAAGGCGCTGTGATCGTGGAACTGGGGATCGAGTTGATCGTGATGGTCTGGTTTTGCGACCCGCCGCTGGAGCAGCCTGCGCCGCTGGTGACCGTGCAATTCAAGACCACGTTGCCGCTGGCATTAGCTGAGAAGGTAATACTGGTCGTGCCCGAGCCGGCTGTGATCGAGCCGCCGGTAATTGTCCAGGCATACGTCGCGCCGACACCG
>CAZAQZ010000261.1:4529-4934 GCA_964487175.1 uncultured Verrucomicrobiota bacterium
CCGAGCCGGCTGTGATCGAGCCGCCGGTAATTGTCCAGGCATACGTCGCGCCGACGCCGGCAGTTGGCACCGAGGCCGTGTTGCCCGTCGAGCTGGCGCAGACACCCGAAGGCGCCGTGATCGTGGAGCTTGGCCCGCCGATGGGGATTGTCGTATTCTGCGATCCGCCGCCGAAGCAGCCCGCGGCATTGGTGATCGAGCAATCCAGCACCACGTTGCCGCTGGCATTTGCTGAGAAGGTAATGTTGCTCGTGCCCGAGCCGGCTGTGATCGAGCCGCCGGTAATCGTCCAGACGTAGGTCGCGCTGGCGCCTGCACTTGGCACGCCGGCGAGATTGCCCGTCGAGCTGGGGCAGACACCCGAAGGCGCGGTGATCGCGGAGGAAGGTGTGGCGTTGACCGTCA
>CAZAQZ010000262.1:0-4929 GCA_964487175.1 uncultured Verrucomicrobiota bacterium
CAGGCAAACCCCTTCGGTTCTACGACATGATTCTGTTTGTCGTGGCATTCGGTTTGTCGGTCGCATGCTGCGCTCGAAAGCGAGGGCGCTGGCCTGTCACGGACCTCGTGCCCGAGGCGACATGGGTTGGATGGGCGCGCACATCGGTGTGGGTCGTCCTCGGCTTGCTGGGGTTGTACTATTTCTTTCAGCAGGTCTACTACCTCGACAACCTGGCGCTCGGTTACTCGGATTGCGGGGAGAACGCCCGCTTGATGTTCAACACCATGTGCAACCCGCACGAACTGTTTCTGCGGGTCAATCCCGACAAAGCGATGTTCTACGACCATTTTCATCCGGGCATTCTGCCCTTGATGCCGTTGTGGTTGATCTGGCCCGATCTAAAGCTGACAATCGTACTGCAAATCATCGCGATAACGGGCTGCGCCATTCCGATTTACTACCTCGGAACGGCCGCCCTGAAAGACTCGACCGCCGGCTTGCTGCTCGCGCTTTGCTGGATGGCGTATCCATCGGCCTCGCAAATGGTCTATAGCGGAACGTATGGGTTTCGATGGGGAAACCTCTGCCTGTTGTTTTACTTCATCGCCCTGGCACTTTGGTTCAGGGGCCGTCCGGGCTGGGCGCTGGTGATGTTGCTCTGGGCTCTGCTCATCAAGGAGGACGTAGCCATCATGGTCGGCATGTTTGGAATCTATCTCGCGCTTTTCGAGAGACGGCGGCGGCTGGGATGGACCATGGCCATCGCATCCTTCACGTATTTCCTGCTGGTCACCTGTGTGATCGTGCCCAGAGCGAATCCGAACGGCTACGCCGAGACGTCTCAATTATTCGGTCACGTCGGCCGGACCAAATGGGAAATTCTTCTTTCGCCGGTGATCAACCCCAGGGTGTTTTGGAGGCGGTTGTTTGAAGCTCGCACGCTTTATTTCGGCGCCGCGTTGCTGGCCCCCCTGTTGTTTCTACCGCTCAAGAAACCTTCAGTGCTGTTGATCGGGTCGCTGACGTTTCTTTTTCTCAGTCTCAGCCCACTGCTCAAGAGCATGACCATCCACTATCAGGCCGCCCTGCTGCCCCTGGCGTTCTGGGCTTTGACAGGCGCTCTGAAACAGCAGGACGTGTTGCGTCGCCGGGCCCTTCTGCTGGGCGTCCTGGCGGCGTGTATTGTCGAATCCATTTTTCTCGGGAACGCGTTTTGGAGCAAGCAAACCTTCCCCTTTCGCCTCTGGCCCGGAAGGCTGGCTCTTCTCGAGAAATTCAAGGAGGACATCGATCCGAACGCGTCGCTCTACGCAACCCGACGTGCCGCTGCCCATTTCATTACCCAAAAATACCTGTATGTCGACGTGGCGCTGACAGATTCCGTCGACTACGTGCTGCTGGATTTGCGTGACTCGTGGGGAGGACTCATCATCGACCTCGATTGGCTGGCGAGGATGCGCGTCACACAGCGGCGGACGGAAAGTCGTCCCGAGATGCACCTCGTCAGGGCCGAGGACGGAATCATCCTCTATGCGCGACACGGCACTCCGTTGGACGCCCGATCAATTGTCGAGCGGGACTCCGTACCTCCGGAAGTCTCCCACCGTCCTATCGATCTCGGTGGAGGCGTTCGCATTGCAGGATCCGCCGTTACGTTGGGTCCCTCCGGACAAAACGACGGAATGAAGCGCGTGACGGTCACCACGTACACCACCGTCAGTTCGCCCACCAATGTCGACCTCGCCGTGCAAGGCTTCCTGCACGTCCGCGATGCGTCGGTCGAAGGGGAAACCTACGTCTCCGACATCCAACCGCTCGGGCAGGGAATTTGGCCTATCGACAGGTGGACGCCGGGGAAATTCTACATGGACGAGTTCAGCATGTTGGTCCCAGATGAGACCTCCTTGGAACACATATCTTTTACCTTCAAAAGCGCAACGCCCCCGTAGCCACCTATGTGCAACGCGACCAGATGCATTTTCAAGCCTTGAGGTCAACGCATCCGACCCGCTACTCTGTCCTCACAAATGGGTACGACTCCAAATCAGACCGTTCGCCATTTTCTTCCATGGCTCGGGCTGGCCGGTGCACTGGCGGTCGTGTTGGGGGCGTTCCGGTTTCTGCTTGGCCATCGGTATTCGCCTGAAACATACATTGTATTGCCAATAATTCCGTATGGTGTGGAAGTTGTCTGGTGCGGTCTTGTGGCACTAGGCGTCATTGTCGTGCTGGTGAAACTGCGCCGGGATGAACAAGCCGCACGCGATTCGCTGCAGGCGATCCTTCCCGCGGCCGCATACTCGTGCGTCGTTCTGCTGAAAACGATGACGGGTATTCCGATCCAGTTCTACGACATAATCCTATTCTCGGTGGCGCTCGGCTGGGCAGCAGCCCACCGCGTCAGGAAACGCGCGCGCGCCTCTGTCGCCGACCCGGCAAGTGAATCCGCATCTGCCCGATGGGCAGGCTTGATTGTGTGGATGGCCGTAGGTTTGCTCGGGGCGTATTACTATCTCCAGCAAGTGCACTACCTCGACAACCTCGCGTTGGGCTACGCGGACTGCGGCGAGTATGCCCGCCTGATGTTTAACACGGTTTCCAACCCACACGACCTGTTCCTGCGCGTCAATCCTGACAAACCGCTGTTCTACGATCATTTTCATCCGGGCATCCTGCCGCTCACACCTTTGTGGTGGCTCTTGCCTGACATAAAGTTGACGATTGTCCTGCAATTGATCGGCATCGTCGGGGCAGCGATCCCGATTTACTGGCTCGGTAATTTGATCCTTAAAGACCGAACCGCCGCGCTGTTGCTGGCGCTTTGCTGGCTGGCATATCCGCCTGTGACGCAAATCATTTATGGCGGATCGTATGGCTTTCATTGGAGCAGTCTCGGCCTGCTGCTGATTTTCATCGCTCTGGGTTTGTGGAGGAAGGGCCGCCCCGGCTGGGCGCTGGCGGCGGCAGCGTGGGCGCTGCTGCTGAAGGAGGAAGCAGCGATCCCCATTGGCATGTTTGGGATTTACCTCGCCCTGTTTGAGCAACGACGCTGGGCAGGAGCGGCTATTGCTGTCACAGCCTTTGCGTATTTTCTTTTGGTCACTTCCATCGTGATCCCAGCCATGTCCGGGGCAGGATATCAGGGGCAACGATATTTCTCCGACTTGGGTGCCACGAAATGGGAGATTCTTCTGTCGCCCTTGTCAAAACCGCAGGTTTTTTGGGGCCAGCTGCTGTCACCGTCATCACTCTACTTCGCCGCGCTGTTGCTGGCACCTGTGTTATTCGTCCCCTTCAGGAGACCCTCCCTGTTGCTCGCCGGCTCTCTGGTCTTCCTGTTCGATTGTTTGCATCCCACCCTGAAGAATATCTGTTTCCAATACCAGACCACGCTGCTGCCCGTCGTCTTCTGGGCATTCGTGGAAACACTGCGCGACGACGACACACAGAAACGCCGTGCCCTTCTGATCGGCTCTCTTGCGGCCAGCGTGACGCTGTCAATCTTTACAGGCAACACATTCTGGAGCAAGGAAACCATCCCCACCCGCCTCTGCCCAGGACGTCTGGGCGTAGTGCGCCAAGTCGCGCGGGATGTTGACCTTAATGGTTCACTCTTTGCGACCCAGCGGGTCGCTGCCCATTTCGTCAGGCAGAAATACTTGTATGTGGAACCTCCCCTGCCGCCGTCCATCGATTATGTCCTGCTCGATCTGCGCGATTCATGGAGGGTCGTCGGCGGCATGGATTGGCTGGAGCGCATTCGGGTGCTTCAACGCCAGGCGGAGAACAATCCCGACTTGCATCTCGTCCGAGCCGAAGACGGAATTGTCCTCTATGCACGTCGAGGCCCCCCTCTGGACGCCCAGGCCCTTGTCGAACGGGACAGCCTGCCTTCCAATGCCATCCGCCAAAGGACGAGCCTCGGCGACAGCGTCCGCATCGAAGGGTTCACCATTGGCATTGCGCCATCCGGCAAAAAGGACGGAATGGATGTCGCGACGATCAGGACATTCGCCACCGTCGACACTCCGACGCACACCGACAGAGCCGCGAAATGCCTCATTCGCTTCGGCGCTGCCGATGCCGATGCGGAAAGTTTCGGTTCGGACATTCAACCGCTCGGCCAGAGCGTATGGCCGACCGTCCGCTGGTCACCGGGAAAATTCCACGAGGACAGTTTCATCATTCCCTTCCCAGAAGACGTGCGGACGGACAAAGTTTCTGTCACATTCGAGGGCGCTGGAATCCCATGACCATCCTGTGAATCCCAAACCGAAGCTAAAGATTCGCCGTTATCTCCCGTGGATGGGATTGCTCCTGACACTTGCCGCCGCGCTGGCGGCATTCTGGGTGTTGCTCGGCTACTGCTACTCGCCTGAGAGGTACACCTCCTGGCCGGCATTTATGGGCATCACCGAGCTCACTTGGCTAAGCCTGGGAATCATCGGCACTGTGTACGCAGCCGTGATGCTGTTTCGCCACGAACAAGCGACGCGCGACTGGGTCACAGCCGCACTGCCCCTAGCCGCCGACTCATGCTTCATCCTGGTGAAGACCGCGGGCGGCAGGTCAATTCGGTTTTACGACATGATCCTGTTCTCGGCGGTATTGGGTTGGGCGGCGGCACGTTGCGCAAGGAAACGCGCGCCCCAGCTTGTCACTAATCCCATGCCCGACCCCGTCTGGATGAAACGGGCAATGGCAGTGGTGTGGGTTCTCGGGGGCCTGCTTGCATTGTACTTCTACTTTCAGCAAACACTCTACCTGAAAGAACTCGCCCTCGGGTATCCTGACTGCGGGGAAGCCGCCCGCCTGATGTTCAACACACTCTGCAATCCTGGCGAGTTGTTCTTGCGCGTCAATCCCCATAAGCCGATTTTCTACGACCATTTTCAGCCCGGCATCCTGCCGCTGATCCCGTTATGGTTACTCTGGCCTGACCTGAAG
>CAZAQZ010000263.1:0-4921 GCA_964487175.1 uncultured Verrucomicrobiota bacterium
CCTGCTGGATGCGCGACGCCACGATCCCAATGACGCCGACATGCCATCCTTCCTTGGCCAAAACCAGCACCCGGTCGCGCTCGTGCGTCCGCGCCATCGCCATGGCTTCTTCGCAGATTTGTTTTTCAATGCGCTGGCGCGCTGCGTTGTGGTCGTCAAGCATCTTCGCCAGTTGCGCAGCGCGCGCCGCGTCGTCCGTCAACAACAATTCCAACGCAGCCAGCGCGTCACCGACTCGTCCCGCCGCATTCAATCGCGGTCCGATGCGAAACCCGATGTGATAGGGCGTCACTTGATCCGGCACGTCCGCGACATCCATTAACGCGCGCAGCCCGGCCTTTTGCGTGTGGGGCAACCGTTCGAGACCTGCCTTGACGAGGATCCGGTTCTCTCCCGTCAGCGGCACCAAATCGGCGACAGTGCCGACCGCTAGCAGGTCGAGGTGATCGCGCAGGTCGAGGTTGCGCTCCCATGTCAGACCCTCTTCGCTTTATCGTATCTGAAGTGCATGCGCCAGCTTGAAAGTGACTCCAACGCTTGCCAGTGCAGCCCACGGCGCATGGTTTTCCTCGATCCGCTTCGGATTCACGACCGCGGCACATGCCGGCAACGCCCCCGGTGGCTCATGGTGATCGAGAACAATTGTGTCCACGCCGTGCTTCTTCAACGACGCAATCTCCCGCGCTGAACTTGTCCCGCAATCGACCGCGATAAGCAATTGGGGGTTGTGTTCTTTCAGGCAGCGGGCAACGCCGTCATCACTCAAGCCATAGCCCTCATCCATTCGATGCGGGAGAAAATGACTGACGACTGCACTTGCGTGCCGCAGTACCTGTGTCAGCAGTGAGGTGGACGTCACGCCGTCCACGTCGTAGTCCCCGTAGATGACGATGCGCTCCTTGTTTCCGATTGCCAGAAGCAACCGACCAACCGCTTTGGACATATCGGGGAGATCGAACGGATCGGTCAGTTCGCGCAATTGAGGATTGAGGAATCGGCGGGCCGACGCGGCGTCCCGCAGACCGCGATTGATGAGCACCTGGGCCAGCGCGTTCGGAATGCACAACTCCCCCGCCAGTGTCTCGCTCAACGCTGGTTCGCCCGGAGCAATAACCCAGCGTTTGTTCACGACGGCTCGTCAGGCCCGGGCAGGCGCTGCGTTTTTCGGTGCAGCCTTGGTCTTCACGCCTTCCTTGCGGTGATACCAGAGCACGCACGGGCTGGCGATGTAGATGGACGAGTAGGTTCCCGTCAGCACGCCGACCAGGAAGCAGAAAGCGAAATCATTCAACACGCGTCCGCCAAATATGTACAACGCCACCGAGCAGAGAAACACCGTGCCTGCAGTCAGGATCGTCCGCGACAGCGTCTCGTTGACGCTGCGATTGATTAAATCGAAGTAAGTCAATTTGCCGCCGGTCAGTTTCTTGTTTTCCCGGATTCGGTCAAACACCACGATGGTGTCGTTGATTGAATAACCAATCAACGTCAGCACCGCGGCAACCACCGGCATGGAGAAGGTCCGGTGCGGCCACGGCCAGAGACAAAACAGGCCCACTGTCATCAATACGTCGTGCACCAACGAAACAAGCGCGCCTAACCCATACGAAAACTCACCGAACCGGACAGCAATATAAAGCATGATTGCCAGCAGCGATACCACGACAGCCCAGAGCGCCTGTTTCAACAACTCATTGCCCACAATCGCGCCCACCCGTTCCGTGCTGAGCACTTTGAATTGTGCTTCCGAAAACTTTTCCTGCAGGTGCTTGACGACCGCCTCGGTCTGGCCTTCCGGCAACCGTAGTGACAGGACATCTCCCGCGCCCCCCAACGTGTGCTCATACTGGATGTAGGCTTCCTTGAATCCGCTCTCTTCAAGACTGTGACGGATTTGATCGGCATCAACCTTCTGCGAAAAACCCAGTGTCGCCGTGTCCCCGCCTTTGAAATCGATCCCGTACACTTCGCCGCGACCGATGTCGAGGCCGCCACGGTGCACGAAGGCGATCATGCCCGCCGCGATCAACAGCCAGGACAAGGCGAACGCGATGCGCCAGACGCCGAGGAAGTTGATCTTCTGCACGCCCTTGAACACATGCAGCATCGAGAACGTCTTGAGCCAGCCTTTGCCAATCAACCACTCGAACACTGTCCGCGTGCCGAACACGCCGGAGAACAGGTTGGCCAGCAACCCGATCGCCAGCGTAACACCAAATCCCTTCACCGATCCCTTGCCCATCGCAATGAGAATCAGCGCGGTCAAAATGGCCGTAAAATGCGCGTCGAAGATGACCAGGAACGCGCGTTGATAACCAGCGGCGACCGCTGCCCGCAATGACTTGTTGTTGGCAAGTTCCTCGCGCACACGCTCGTAAATGAGCACGTTGGTGTCAACCGACATGCCGATGCTCAGCACGATGCCCGCGATGCCCGGTAGCGTCAGCGTAAACTGAAACATCGCCAGCACGCCCATGGTAATAAGAATGTTGAAGATCAGCGCCATGTCCGCCACAACCCCAGCCGCCAGATAATAGATGGCCATGAACACCACCACGGCGACGGCCCCGATGGTGGCGGCGCGAAAACCGCTGTCGATGGAGTCCTTGCCGAGAGACGGATCGACGCCCCGCACTTCGAGGACTTTCACCGGCGCCTGCAACGGATTCTCCAGTACGCTCGCCAGCCGTTGGGCTTCAAACAGGGTGAACGTCCCGGAAATCTGGGCGTGACCGCCTAGGATGGCATCCTGAATCACCGGGGCCGATTGCAGTTCGCCGTCCAGAATGATGGCCAGTTGGTGCCCGACATTGGCGGAGGTGACTCGGCCGAAAATCGCCGCGCCCTCGGTGTTGAATTGCAACGCGATGTAGGGCCGCCCGATTTCATCGTACTGCACATAGGCGCGCTCAACGTATTTGCCCGTCAACCCCTGTTCGGGGCGAAGCTTGACGTAGAAACTCCTCTTGGTCGTCCTGCCGTCCCGGGTCTCCGTCGAAGTCAGGTTTGTGTAGCCCAGCGGCGGAGTAAAGGTCGGGTCATTGACTGCCTCGGAAGTAAGTTCGTCGTTCTTCGGATTCACCAGCCTGAATTCCAAATAAGCTGTCTGGGCAATCGTCTGTTGCGCTTCCTCGCGCCGTTGCTCCGCCAACCCGGGCAGTTCCACCAGGATTCGGTCCTCGCCCACGCGTTGCATCACCGGTTCCGCCACGCCGAATTTGTCGATGCGTTTGCGAATGATGTCGATCGCCTGCTGGACGGCGGTGTCGCGCCCCTGTGAGTCAATCTGCGACACGTCCATCTTCAACAGGAACGACGTGCCGCCCTTCAAATCCAGGCCCAGTTTGATCCCGTAATGAAACAGGGCGAACACCGACATCAACGTGATGCCGGCGATGATTGCGAATCTCCAAGTCAGCTGTTTGTTCATGGCAAAAAAAAGAAATGATGGGTTTGCTAACTGCCCGCGGTTTCGGATTCGGCCGATTTCTGGATCACGGTGCCGATGGCACTCTTGGCGACTTCGACTTTCACGTTATCGGCGACCTTGACCGTCAACGATTTGTCTTTGATGTTGGTCACGATGCCGTAGATGCCGTTGGTCATCAAGATCTTGTCGCCGCTCTTGATGTTCTTGATCATGTTTTCCTGCTCTTTGCGCTGCTTGGACTGCGGCCGGATAAGCAGAAAATAAAACATCACGCCCAGGATGGCGAACATCCCGAACATCTGGAGCATCTGCCCCTGCGGATTCGCTTCCGTGCCGGGCGGCGTCGGTGACGCCATCGCCAGCAATTCAATCAGTCTCATGTGCATCCGTGTTCTCCGTATGTCGCGCGATCGCTTCTTGCTTAAACTCCGAAAACGCGCCCGCCGCAATCGCTTCGCGGACTCGCTTCATCAAATTCAAATGCACGTGCAGGTTGTGCCACGTCATCAGCCGCAACCCCAAAATCTCGTTCGCCCAGAACAGGTGCCGCAGATACGCCCGCGTGAAATTCCTGCACGCGTAGCATTCGCACCCCTCCTCCAGCGGCCCGAAATCATCGCGATACTGCGCGTTCTTGATCGCGTACGATCCCGTCGCCGTAAAAATCCTCCCGTTGCGCCCTGCCCGCGTCGGCATTACGCAATCGAACATGTCCACGCCGCGCGCGATCATTTCCAGCATCTGCGGGAACGTCCCGACGCCCATCACGTACCGCGCCTTGTTGCGCGGCAAATGCGGCGCGCTGGCGTCCACCTGCTGCAACATCTCAGCCGTCGGTTCGCCGACGCTGACGCCGCCGATCGCATAACCGTCAAACTCCATCGCCACGAGCTCGTCCGCGCATTTCTTGCGCAGATCGGCATAAACACTCCCCTGCACGATTCCAAAGAGCAATTGTCCGTCGGGCCGTTTCACTTCCCGGCAACGAGCCGCCCACTTTAGTGTCAGCTCGACGCATCTGCAAGCGTATTCTCGGTCGCACGGCCAGGGCGGACATTCGTCAAACGCCATCGCAACGTCGCTCCCCAGAACGGCTTGCGCCGCCATCGCCTCGCACGGCCCGAGGAAAAAGGTCTGCCCGTCCACGTGCGACTGGAACTCCACGCCGTCATCGCTGATGCGCCGCAGCTTGGCCAGCGAGAAAACCTGGAACCCGCCACTGTCCGTCAGGATGGGTCCGTCCCACGCCATGAACTTGTGCAGTCCGCCCGCTTTCTCAATCAGTTCCAGCCCGGGGCGCGTGATGAGATGATAGGTGTTGCCGAGAATGATTTGGGCCTGCAACTCGCGCAGTTCGTCCGGCGACATGCATTTGACCGTCCCCTGCGTGCCCACCGGCATGAAAATCGGCGTCTCCACCACCCCATGCGCCGTCTGCAACCGGCCCGTGCGGGCGGCGGATTTCTCGTCGGACGCAATAATTTGAAAACA
>CAZAQZ010000264.1:0-3117 GCA_964487175.1 uncultured Verrucomicrobiota bacterium
TGAGTCGCTGGAAGACCTGCACATTGCCATACCCGTGGCGCGAGTCGGCTACGCGGACAAGTTTATGGAACACGCCAGCTCCAACAAGGAAATTCAAGACAAGTATGGCCTGAGTTCCGGCCTGGCGGTCGCGAAAATTAACGAATTGCTTGCCGAGGCGGAGAAGGCCACGGGGCAAACGCAGAAGTTCCGCGTGCTCGGGGCTGAGCATGCGCGCACGGCTTGATATGCAGCTGGTCGCGCGCGGTCTGGCGCCCAGCCGTGAGAAGGCCAAGCGCCTGATTCTCGCGGGCGCTGTGCGGGTCAACGGCCAGCTGGCTTCCAAGGCCAGCGATCTGGTTGAGGAGGACGCCGCCCTCCAGATCGAAGCGGCCGAGAAGTACGTCAGCCGCGGCGGCCACAAGCTTGAAGCTGCGCTGGACGCGTTTCACATTCAGTGCAGCAACGCGGTTTGCGTCGACATTGGTGCGTCCACCGGAGGCTTTACGGATTGTCTGTTGCAGCACGGGGCCAGTCGCGTTCATGCGGTTGATGTTGGGAAAGGCCAGCTTGATTGGAAATTGCGCCAGGACAAACGCGTGGTGATCCACGATGAAGTCAATGCGCGCCAGATTGTCCTGGATCGTATTGGCGAACTGGCGGATGTCGTTACAGTTGACGTTTCGTTCATTTCGCTGCAGAAGGTGCTGCCGGCGATTGTGGGATTACTGAGGAAGGGTGGGATCATCATCGCGTTGATCAAACCCCAATTCGAAGCCGGTAGAAAGTTTGTGAAAAAGGGCGGGGTTGTGCGAGATTCAAGCGTGCATGAACGCGTCACAAGTGAGATCACCACGTTCGCCGTTGCGACGCTCGGCCTCGGTTTGATGGGGCTGATTGGCTCCCCCCTGCTCGGCCCTGCTGGGAACCGGGAGTTTTTAATCGGACTTGTGAAGCCATGAAGCCCAGCATCCCCAAGGCCGTCGGTGTGGCTGCAAATCTTGGCAAACCGGAAACGCGGGAATTGCTGTTCGATCTGATCAAGCTTCTTGAAGGACACCAGATTACCGTCTATTTGGATCAGGAGGCGGCCGCGGTCGCCGGACGCCCTGACCAAGCCCGCCCTCTTAAGGACATTGCCACGGAAACGGACATGATCATTGTCCTCGGTGGAGACGGGACAATTTTGCGGGTCGCACGAGACATGGACGGGGCAGAGGTGCCGATCCTGGGAGTCAACCTCGGCAACCTCGGTTTTCTGACGAGTGTGCCCAGTGATGGGTTGGCGAAGGCCATGGCTTCGATTCTGCAGGGGGAATACGATGTCAGCGTGCGCCACACGATTCAGACGACTTTGCTGCGTGGCGGCTCCCGCATGGAGACCCATCGGGCACTGAATGATGCTGTTATTTCCCGAGGCGCATTTTCCAGGATTGTCCGCCTGCGGTTGTACATCGACGACGAATGGTTGACAGAATACGTTTGCGACGGCATGATTTTCGCCACAGCTACGGGTTCAACTGCGTACTCGTTAAGTGCCGGCGGCCCGATTCTGATGCCGGCAGCGCGTGCATATATTTTGACTCCGATTTGTCCGCATGCTCTCAGCAATCGTCCGATCGTTGCGGATGAGAAGTCGGTCGTTCGTTGCCAGGTCATCAGTGCGGCAGGCGAATTGCTCTTAACAATTGACGGGCAGGTGCAAACGCGGATGCAAGTTGGTGACGAAGTCGAAGTCCGATCGTCGCGGCAGGCGGTTCACCTGGTGACGCCGGTCAAGCATGCGTATTTTGAAGTATTGCGACAGAAATTGAAATGGAGTGGATCCAATGTCTAAGTCAGCCAAAGCGTCCCCCTCGAAAGTGGCAGCATTGCTCAGGCCGGAAACCATAAACTTGAGTCTGCAATCCAAGGAGAAGGCATCTGCCCTGCGGGAAGTGGCCGAATTGCTGAAACACACGGGTTGCGTTGGCAATTTTGAAGCGTTCTTCCAGGAAATCCTGGATCGCGAGCGGGTCAGCAACACTGCCCTGGGCCATGATGTCGCCATCCCGCACGCAAGGACGGAACAGTGCAGCGACATTCTGATCGCGGTGGGCCGGAACAATGAGGGCGTCGATTTCGAAGCAAAGGACAACCAGCCCGTGCGCTTAATCTTCCTGATTGGCACGCCGAAGCAAATGGTGACGGATTATTTGCGGGTGGTGGGAAACCTGGCCCGGCTTCTCCGGCAGGACCAGGTACGCCAGGAACTCATCGAAGCTCCCGACGCGGCCGCATTCATCAAGATCATCGAGAAGGCGGAAGGCTAAGCCTGTGCCTGTTCACGCACCAAGTCCTGCCAGGTAACGCTCCGCATCAATGGCTGCCGCACAGCCCGTTCCCGCGGCGGTGACTGCCTGACGATACACGCGATCCACGCAATCACCCGCACCAAACACTCCCGTCACGCTCGTGTAGGTGCCCTTCTTGCACACAATGTACCCATCATCGGCCAGTTCGATTTGTCCCTTGTAAATCTCCGTGTTGGGAACATGTCCAATGGCTACAAAGATGCCAGCGCAATCCAGATCCTTGTAAGCGCCAGTCTTCAAATTCTTGAGCTTCACTCCCGTGACAAGACCCTTCTTAGCGTCGTAGATGTCCTCCACCACTGTATCCCACATCGTCTGGATCTTCGGGTTGCCCAGGGCGCGATCGGCCATGATCTTCGATGCCCGCAGTGTGTCTCGCCGATGAACCAGATACACAACCGACGCAAACCGCGTCAGATAGGTCGCTTCCTCGCATGCCGAATCGCCGCCCCCCACGACCACCACGGGTTTATTGCGAAACATCGGCAATGCCCCGTCGCATGTCGCACAGTATGTCACGCCATTCTTCTCCAACAATGCCTCGTTCTTTATCCCGAGATGCCGGTGCGACGCGCCGGCGGCAATGATCACAGCTTTACTCTCGATCACTTCGTCATCGGCCCACAACTTGAACGGCCGACTGGAAAAGTCCACCCGCGTGACCAGCACTCCGTACCGAGTCCTCGCACCGAACCGCTCGGCCTGTTTCTGCATCCGCACCATCAGGTCCGTGCCGTCAACCCCCTCGGGAAACCCGGGATAATTCTCCACGATGCTCGTGGTC
>CAZAQZ010000264.1:3127-4912 GCA_964487175.1 uncultured Verrucomicrobiota bacterium
AATCCGCCCGGTTGAGCACCAGTGAGCACCAACGGATTTAGATCCGCCCGGCCGCTGTACAGAGCTGCTGTCCAGCCCGCACATCCTGAACCAATAATGACTATATTTTCCATAGTGGTCTGTCTTGAGTTGTTAACTGTTGTCGCAGGAACTAAGATGCAAAACACTAGCGGGAAGTTGCGGGACCGGTCAAGGCTGAAGCCCCGCTAGCGCGAGCCGTGCCCCTGGCTGCGGGGAGCAGCCGGCTTGGAACTGTCCCGACGAAGCTGTTCGGCGAGAATCAACGCGCGTGCAACCTCAACCAGTTTCTTGTTTTCGTTGCGCGCAGTCTTCTGCAACTTGAGATACGCGGCCTCTTCATCCAAGCCGGTTTGACGCATCAAGATTCCTTTGGCCCGCTCAATGAGCTTGCGGGCCTCCAGGGCCTCATTGACCTGCTGAAGTTTTTCCTCCAGCATTCTCGATTTTTCAAAATTCGTGAGCGCCAGCTCAATTGCGGGTGTGAGTTGGGCGGCGGTGAACGGTTTCACCAAATAGGCGTGTGCACCGGCGCTCGCCGCTTCACTTCCGAGCCCTGACTCCGTGTGAGCGCTGAGAATGATTACAGGCGTTGCACACTGGCTTTGGATGAGTCGCGCCGCCTCCAGGCCTTCCATTTTGGGCATGCGGATATCCAGGATCACCAGATCGGGTTTCACCTCTTGTACCAGGGCCACAGCCTGTTGGCCATCCCCTGCCTCGCCGATGACCTCATGGCCCATCGCAATTAAGATCTTGCGTAAGACCATCAAGGTCAGGCCATCGTCGTCAGCGATTACAAAACGCAAGGATTTCATGCTGCTTATTACCTCACCCAACTTGCCGCCCTGCGAATCTTAGATTGCCTGCGCCCAATGTCAAGCCCCACTCTCCAGCGTTACTTCTGCCGGTTTGACCCTGCGAGGAGACGGATGCCCTGCGATCTCAAATTGCAGTTCGGCGCGCACACCCCCGTTGCGCGTGTCCACCTGCAACCGGCCCCGTAAATTGACCTGTACGAGCTGCTGAATAATGTTCATTCCCTGCCCCGACAAAGATCTCCAATCCTGTCCTGCCTGAAACCCTCCGCCGTTATCCTGCGTGATCAATTGCACCTCATTGCCGCGCTGCTGACATTCCACCTTCACTTGCAAGCGGCCCCTGTCGGCTGGATGTCCGTGCAAAAGAGAGTTCGCAACCAATTCATTGACGATGAGCGCCAAAGCGACAGCTTGATCAGCGCTGAGCCAGAGATGCTCCACTGACAGTGTCACCTCAGGAGCACCGCCGATGTTGGGGGCTGAATTTACCAGGGTATTGACGATCGTACTGATTAACGCGTGCGCATCCACCTTCTCCGGCATTTCTTCGCTCAGGAGGTTGTGGACTTGAGCGATCGCCTGAATCCTCGCGATGGCCTGCCGAAGCCGCTCGGATGAACCACCGCCATCCGATAGCTCGGCCTCCAGTTGCAGCAGCCCCGAGATCATCTGCAGGTTGTTCTTGATTCGATGATGCGCCTCTTCAATCAACAACTCGAGCAACTCATTCTTGCGCCGCAGATCCTTGAGCAATTGTGCATTGTCAATCGCCACCGCCGCCCGGCTCGCAAATGCTTCCATCAACTCCAGATCCGCAGCAGTAAAATCACTGGTTGCCTCAGCCTCTCGAGTTAGCCCCAGTGCGCCAATCAGTTCGTTGCGCGAAATCAGGGGCGCGATCAGCACCGACCGCACATCGGTTCCATGCAGGATCGGGCTGTGTTCC
>CAZAQZ010000265.1:0-4903 GCA_964487175.1 uncultured Verrucomicrobiota bacterium
GCAGTTGGATGGCGCCAAGACGTTTGAGTGGATGAAGAAGCTCAATCCAAACGTCAAAGTCATCATCTGCTCGGGTGCTGAAGAGCTTCGCCTCCGCCAGCTCCAGGCCCAGTACAAGATCGACGGCTACCTCCACAAACCGTTCCGCATACCCGAAGCACTGCAAATGATCCAGCGTGTGATGGGCATGCCCGTCCGTTCCTTCGCCTAAGTTCCTCGTTCGCCCCCATTCACCTGCAGACTTGGTCAGGACGCAGAAGTTCTGTACACTTTCAGCCGGATGACGCGAATGAATTCGCCCGCCCCGAAAAAGCAGATTGGTTCATCGACGCTGGAATTGGTCCAGGGCGACATCACGGCGCTGGAAGTGGACGCCATCGTCAATGCCGCCAACAAATTCCTTGAGCACGGCGGCGGAGTGGCCCTCGCTATCTCGCGCAAGGGCGGCCCAATCGTCCAGGCCGAATCATCCGCACACGTGGCAAAGCATGGTTATCTGGAGACCGGACAAGCGGTCATGACTTCCGGCGGCAACCTTCCCGCCCCACACGTCATCCACACCGTCGGCCCGGTCTGGGGCGAAGGCGATGAAGACATCAAACTGCGCAACGCCATCCGCAACAGCCTCACGCTGGCCGACGAAAAAGGCATCCAGACCATCGCCTTCCCCGCCATCAGCACCGGCATCTACCATTTCCCCGTCGATCGCGCCGCCAAACTAATGCTCGCGGAGACGTCCGATTACCTCCGCGGCAAAACCTCCCTGCAACGAGTGATCTTCTGCCTCTACGATGACGCAACGTTTCGTGTGTTCGAGCAGGCGTTTGGAGTGTTGTAGCCGCGCTTGCTAAGCGCGGCCGCCACGTCCTGTCTGCCAATTCTCTGAGCCACCGGCATGACAGACAAATCACGCTGGCCTATTTACAAGAGCACTGATTTGTGCGATAAACTGCACCAGCAAAGGCGATGAAGCTGCTGACACAGCTGAGCCGAGGGAAGAAAGTCGGCAACGACGAGTAGAACCCTACGGGCGTGCCCGTTACAGCACAAGGCCGTAGTCATTGCGGCCCAGAGGTTCAGGCAGCAATGTCTGGACGAAGTAAGGTGGTATCGCGGTTCGCATCGCCCTTACAGGTTTATCAACTTTCGTTGGTAGGCCGGTAAGGGCGATTTTCGTTTCGGGAAATCAGCTCCGCCGGCCGCGGGAAATGAACGGCCCGGGAATGGGCGGCGGAGAAACTGAAATGAAGATAATTCTGAAGACGGAACGGGTGCTTTCCCCAGAGGTGGCCCGGCACGCGGGCCAGCCGATCACAGTCAGCGGCTGGCTGCACAAGAAACGCGACCTCGGCGGGGTGACGTTCCTGATCTTGCGCGACCGATGCGGCCTCGTGCAGATCCTTGTCGAAGAGCCGGACGAGCGGAAAAAACTGGGAGGACTTCAGGTGGGTTCGGTGCTGACCGTTAAAGGGATTGTGGTCAAGGACGAGCGCGCGGTCGGCGGGGCGGAAATCCACGAACCAAAGATCACGGTCGAGGTGCCCGTCGAATTCCCGAGTCCAATCGAAATCGACAAATCAATCGATCACCGGCCCGAGACGCTGGACACGGTGTTCGAGTGGCGTGTCCTCAATATCCGCAACCTTGCCGAGATGGGCGTGTGGCGAATCCAGGCAGGCATCGGCGATGCGATTCGCGAGTTCCTCCGCGCGAACGAGTTTGTCGAGTTCCACAGTCCCAAGCTGCTCGCGGGATCGACCGAGGGCGGTGCGGAGGTGTTCAGGCTCGATTACTTCGGACAGCAGGCCACGCTTGCGCAATCCGCGCAGTTCTACAAGCAGATCATGGTCGGAAGCCTGGAGCGCGTGTTCGAGTTCGGTTCGACGTACCGTGCCGAGCCAAGCACGACGACGCGGCACATGACGGAGTTCATCACGGTGGACGTGGAGATCGGGTTCATCAGCGGAATGGCGGAACTCCTGGAGCTGATGAGCGCCTTGATCAATGATGTGTGCGAAGTTGCGTGGCGAAAATACGAGCGCGAGCTGCTGGCGCTCAACGCCACGCGGCCGGTGCTCGTTGAGAAGTTTCCCGAGATCACCGTGAAGGAATTGCACGAACTGGTGTACCGCGAGACCGGGCAGGACTTTCGCAAGGAAAAAGACCCGGCACCCTTCGAGGAGCGCTGGATTTGCGAGTATTCCGCAACGCATTGGGGCAGTGAAGCGGTGTTCGTCACCGAGTTTCCCGCAAGCTCGATGAAGTTCTATCACTACCGCAGCGAGACGAACCCGGAAGTGGCCGAGCGAGCCGACCTGATTTTCCGGGGCGTGGAGATCATTACGGGCAGCCGGCGCGAGCATCGGTACCACAAATTGCTCCAGCAGTTGAAGGCGATGGGCGAGGACCCCGAAAACCCGGGGTTCTAGTATTACCTGCAAGCCTTCAAGTACGGCATGCCGAGCCACGGCGGCTTCGGTCTCGGTCTCGAGCGCCTGGCCCAACGGATCATCGGCTTCCGCAACATCAAGGAAGCAACGCTTTTCCCGCGGGACATGAAGCGACTCGCGCCATAACGGAACCGGTTCCCGGGCCACAACCGAAATCTGTTGACAGGATGGTATGCTAAGTGCATAGTTAAAATGACGATATGAGTGTATTGTGCATTAGATTGCGGGTCGGTCGCCCGGAAGCTTGGCGGACAGGGGCGACTCACAGGGAGGTGCGCCCTCCGTTCGGCCTGGTTCCGACAACCCGAATCCGACCTAGTAAGACCTAATCGGGCCTTAATTTTTTTCTGGGGGCGAAACCGGCAAAAATTGCCCATCAACCGACAAAGGAGCGGACATCATTCTCGGTCTAGACAGAGCGGCCCAGGGAAAAGTCCACCAGGCGGGGGGCGAGGCGTTTCACCCAGACACCGATGCGGCCGGGGACCGTGAGGACGACTTCGCGTTTGTGGCGGCGGCAGGCGTTGACGATGGCGCGGGCGACTTTGCGCGGGTGCTGACCGCGAAACGGGCTGAGGTGGGGCGAACCGTCGTAGCGCACCATGTTGTCGAAAAATGGCGTGTCGGTGTATCCGGGCATGATGAAGATGACTTCAATGCCCGCGCTTCGCAGTTCCATGCGCATCACATCGGTAAGCGCGCGCAACGCGAACTTGCTCGCACAATAAGCGCCGTTGCGCGGCGTGGCCACCGCGCTGAGGACGCTGCCGATGTTGACGATCTGGCCGCGGCCCTGGCGTTTCAGATGAGGGAGCACGGCCTTGGTGCAGCGCAGGACGCCGAACAGATTGAGGTCCATCAACCGCTCCACGTCTTCGGTCTTCAGTTCCGTCACCAGCGTGCGCAGACCGGCCCCGGCGTTGTTGACGAGGATATCAATGCGACCAAACCGGGAGAGCGTGGCGGCGACGAGACGTTCCACATCCCCGTCCTTGGTGACATCGGTGGCGACGCACAGCATTTGCTGGCTGAAGCCGGGATGATCACTGCGGATTTTTTCCAGGGCCTCCAGTCGACGGGCCGCGAGGACGACGTTGGCACCAGCGGCTGCGAACTCGAGCGCCGCTTCCTTCCCGATTCCACTGGAGGCGCCGGTGATGATGACAGTTTGATTGCGCAACGCGTTTTTCATTTTGTAATGGACGGGGAATGATATAGAGTCAAAGGGGATTTTACAACGCGGTCATGAGCCCTTCAAGAGACAGCATGCACAAACGAGGAATCCTCGCCGTTGATGACGAACCGGAGATCGTGGAGATCATCAAGCAGGCGCTGGAAGACGAAGGCTACAAGGTTTTTACCGCTTCCAATCCGTCGGATGGCCTCAAGGTCTACGAGCAATCCTGGCGCGAGATCGACCTGGTGCTCCTCGATTATCTGATGCCCGAAATGACCGGTGATCTCGTGTTCGAATGTCTTCAACGCATCAACCCCGATGTTCGCGTGGTGCTGTTGACTGCTTGTGACGACGTCGTGGCCAAGAGGATGTTTGAGAACGGGTTGCGCGGCTACGTCCAGAAACCGTTTTATCTGGGCGACCTGATTCTGCGCGTGCAGGAGGAAGTCGATCCGATTTGAGCAATGCCGCGGGGCGTGAATTGAATTGGAAAGTCCGCGGCAACGGGGTTACACTGGAGGATGATGAGCGACGGAGACCGATTGAACGCTGAGAATCTTGTGGAAGTTCACAAGGCGCACGGCGAATGGGAAGGCAACCTGCTCGTCGGCTATCTGCGTGACAATGGCGTGGAAGCAACCCTGCAGGAACCCGCCTCGATCGCGCCCCTCAATGTCGCGGAATCAATGACCGGTAGCGACAAGGTGTGCGGCATCTTTGTTCTCGACCATGACAGCAAGAGGGCCTCGGAGTTGGTGAAGGAATTTCTATCCGCCGCGGCAGACGAAGGCGTGCTGGAGGAAAACGCCGCGGAACAATTGCACGTGGATAAGGAAACGATTACGCGGCTGCGAGGTGCGGTACAGGAAGAGCGAAAGACGTTTGAGTTCCTCGCGTGGTCCGGTGTGGTGTTTCTGGGCGCGGCGGCGTTGCTATGGGCGACCTGGCCGGCATGGTTGAGAGTGGGACCGCCCGCGCCGGGGTTTCGCTGGGTCATGGTCATTCTGCTGGCGTTGGGAGCTGTGATTGCCGGCGCCTGGAGCAGCCGAAGGTCGTAACCTCATCGTGAAACTTATCCCGAACATCGATCATCGCGGACGGCGTGCGCGCCTGGTGGGAGGGATTGTGATCGCGCTCCTGGGCTTGGCGCTCCTCATTGCCGGGTTGTATCAGGCCGGATGGGCGATGCGGATTGGCGGGATCGTGGCGCTGGTTGTCGGCGGCTTCATGGTGTTCGAAGCGGCCAATGGCTGGTGTCTCCTGCGGGCAATGGGAA